>JAXHVQ010000046.1:0-32940 GCA_034189065.1 Cyanobacteriota bacterium | reverse complement strand
CGCACCATTCCTCTGATAAAATCTAGAGCGGTGGGTTACGGTGCGGATAAAAAAGTCATAGTTTTTTTTCAAAATTTTTCCCGCACCTAACCCACCCTACTTTTTCTAATGACGAATGACTAATGCCCACCTTGAACGCTAGACGGCGGGCAAAGTGACTTAAAAAACCGCGCGCCAAAAAAGCGCTAAAATAACTCATATAAAGTAAGTCTCTTATTTGCTATGAGTACCTACAAGCTTACTGTAGAGTTGTCCGAAACTACTTTTCAACAACTGGCAGCGTTAGCCCGTCAAAATCAATCTTCGCCAGAATCTCTTACTCTTGAAAGTATTTTATCATATTTATCTGGCGCAGACTCCCAGGAAACCCCCCTGCAACAAATGCAGACCTATTCCCAAGCTCAACTCCTCAAAATCGCACGCCAAATGGTTAGCAATTCTCACAAGTCCCGTCACGAAAGTTTACTGGAAAGCAATCAAAAAGGTACAATTACTCCCCAAGAACGTCTAGAGTTACAGGACTTGCGACTCAAAGCGGATCGGCTTATGTTACGTAAAGCCTACGCTTGGGACATTTTAGGTACAAGAGGCTACCCCATGCCCGAACTAGAGGAGATCGAGCTTTCTGAGTAATGTCAAATTTGTCAAAGCAAGTTCGGCAAAAAGTCTGGGTTCGTGCAAGTTTCCGTTGTGAATATTGCCAAAGTTCCGTGCGATTGACGGGGATGCCACTCGTCATCGACCACATTCAACCTCAAACTCTGCAAGGCTCCGATGGGCTGGATAATCTGGCAGCGGCTTGCTACCGATGTAATGAATTTAAAGGCGCTCGAACGTCGGGTCTCGATCCTGAAACTCAAACAGATATTATACTACTCAATCCGAGACAGCATCGCTGGTCCGAGCATCTAGGTTGGGATGAAACCGGGACTCTCGTTGGGGGTTTGACACCCATTGGTCGTGCAACTGTGGCGGTACTTCGTCTCAACAACGACGATGTAGTCGCAGCTAGAGTCATTTGGGTAAAATGGGGTTGGCATCCGCCTCAACTGAATTGAGAGAATCGCGATCGCGCAAAATTAAAACAACCTTTCTTGCTCCACTTAGCCTTTCAATTTTTACTACAAAATTGTCAAATAAGTTTCCGTCGGACTAATGGGTAACGGCTTCAAAACTTGATTTTTTAAATCGATTTCCAGACCCAACGCTTCTAATGGTATAACCCCTAAAAGAGGGTCTCCACCTCCGGGCAATTCCAAACACTCAAACGTTCCCTCTCTCTCAAATATCGATAAAGTTGCATCTCGAAAAATACGCGCTTTACCGATGCCCATTGCTGTCGCCACATTAACTTCTTTGAGGAGTTTTAGTCCCAGTTTCGCGATCGCTTCCGGCGGTAAGCACAAAGTTGTTGCTCCTGTATCCACTAGCACATTTTCGAGAGTTATCGAACGAATTTCTTGTTCGGGCATTACACCCGCTTCGGCTAAAATTTGGTCGGCTCGGTTAACAATTGTGAGGACGGCAAAAACTTTTCCCATTTCGGTGTTATCTTTAAGTTGCATTTATCTCTCCTCCTTGAAAATTGGAGTTGTGCTCCTTTATAATTATAGCTTAAATTGGTCGCAAGTACGTCTTTCTTTCTCTTTATAAAATTATTTTTTGTTTACTTATTTTTGTCAGCAATATAACTAAAATTGCGCAAAAAGAAACAGCAAAAATATTTTTTATTCAGAAGGATCGCAAAATCTGATAAAATCAACATAACTTGATGTAGGATGCCCAATTTAGTGGCGATCGCCGATTTTCCCCTTCGCGCAACACCTTAGATCGAACCTTGGCCCTCAATCCAAAGCCTAAAATCCCCCCTTCCCCCAATGCCGCGTCTTCCCCTCAAGCGGGACAGAACCTCGAACAAACGCCCCAGAAGACCAAATCATTCTGGGATTGGGGATTTCGCATTGTCGTCGTCATCCTAGCTGTCGCCTTCACCATCAACCTAGCAGCCCACTTCACCGCAGAAATCCTTTGGTTCGAGAAATTCGACTACTTATCGGCATTCTTGGTTCGATGCAGGACGCAATTTGGACTGTGGGCGATCGCATTTTTCACCTCGGCAATCTTTCTATGGGGAAACTTAATTCTCACCGATACGCTCAAATGGAACAAAATCGACCTCGTAGAACCCACCCCACGTCCGAGAATATACCCGGGTCTCGTCCCGACCGAGTCCAAACCCAGCTCAAGAAATCTTCAATTTCCCATTCCCCTGACAGTTCTGTTACCCCTCATTCTCACCCTGTGCATCTTAGTCGGATTGATGCTGGTCCATTACGCCCAAGTCGCCTTAGAGGTCTGGAAACCCGACTATAACCTACCCACCACAACTCCCTCCCTTCCCTCTCCCTTTAACCTGGTGGCGCTTGTCACCTCGTTACCCAGGCGGGTGGGCGGCATAGAATCCCTCGCATCCTGGTCCATAGCCAGCGTCGTCGGCACAGTCTTACTATTATTAGCCAATCCGCGATGGTGTTTGCGCGTTATTTCCGTCGCCATTAGTTTAATTTTTGGATTCGTTATTTCCGGCAATTGGAGTCGATTATTATTGTTCTTCAACGAGACTCCCTTCGAGCGAACCGATCCTATTTTTAACCTCGATATCGGTTTTTATTTATACAAACTTCCCCTGTGGCAATTGCTTTATTTTTGGTTGGGGGGATTGAGTTTATACGGATTAATTGCCTGTTTGCTCATCTATATTCTTTCGGGCGATAGCGTTTCGCGAGGGCAATTTATTGGCTTTTCTGCACTGCAATTGCGCCATCTCTCCGGCTTAGCAAGTGCAGCAATGGCGATGCAAAGCTTGCACCATTGGCTAGCCCGGTACGAACTCCTCTATTCGACGCGAGGAACAGTTTACGGCATTGGATATACCGATTATTATGTCGAACGCAGAGTCGAACTCATCCTCTTTTTCCTAGCGGGCGCGATCGCAACCTGGTTATTATTGAGAATGCTGGGGACGAACCCCAAGCGAATTTTTCCCAAACCCCAATTGCGAGGAATAGCAGGATTTTACATCATCGCGATCGCGATCGGCATCTTCATTTTACCGGGAGTCGTTCAACAGTTCGGCGTTCAACCCAACGAACTGGCGCGAGAAACCCCATTTTTACGCCACAGCATCGAAGCCACTCGCGCTGCCTTCGACCTCGACGAAAATAATATCGAAGTCAGAACCTTTAATCCCCAAGCCCAACTTACTCTAGCCCAACTCGAAGAAAACCAACAAACCGTTGACAATATTCGGCTTTGGGATACCCGCCCCATTTTAACCACCCTTCGCCAACTGCAACAAATTCGCCTATACTACAGCTTCCCTTCAGCCGATGTAGACCGCTACACTCTTCCCCAAGAACCCCAAGACACCCCAGCCAAACAACAGGTTATCATTGCCGCGCGCGAACTGGACTACAGCACTGTCCCCGCAGTCGCCAAAACTTGGGTCAATCAGCATTTAGTTTATACCCACGGTTATGGATTTGTCGTCAGTCCCGTCAATCAAGTTGCAGAAGGGGGACTGCCCGACTATTTTGTCCGAGATATTGGCACCGCCGACCAAGAGGGGGTGTTGTTAACCTCCAGCGAGGCGGTAGAACGGAATATTCCTACCGAAAATCCGCGCATTTATTACGGAGAATTGACTAAGAACTACATCATGACTCCCAGTAAAGTCCCGGAGCTAGATTTTCCCAGTGGGAACGAGAATGTTTATACCACTTATGAAGGAACCGGGGGCATTCCCCTCAATTCGCTGTGGCGCAAGTTGATTTTTGCCGCTTACCTCAAGGACTGGCAAATGCTGTTTACGCAGAACTTTCAGCCCGATACGCGCATCTTATTTCGTCGCGATCTCAACCGTCGCTTGCGCGCGATCGCGCCCTTTTTGCGTTACGATATCGATCCCTACCTGGTGAGTGTCGATGCGGAAATAGGAGAGCAGGGGAGCGGGAGAGCGGGAGAGCGGGAGAGCGGGGGAGAAAATTTTAACCTTACCCCTCAGAATTTGGAAACTTCAACCCAAAATCCACCGCCCAATTATCTGTACTGGATTATCGACGCATACACCACCAGCGACCACTATCCCTATTCTGACCCCGGCGAATATCCCTTTAACTATACCCGCAACGCCGTCAAAATTGTTCTCAATGCCTACAACGGCGATGTCCATTTCTATGTTGCCGAACCCGATGACCCGCTCATTCAAAGCTGGCAGCGAATTTTCCCGAAAATGTTCCAGCCTCTTTCTGCAATGCCAGAGGCGTTAAGGGCGCACATCCGCTATCCTGCAGATTTATTAGAAGTGCAATCGGAACGGTTACTGGCGTATCACATGACCGATACCACTGTTTTTTACAATCGCGAGGATCAGTGGGAAATTCCCACAGAAATCTACGGCAGCGAGCAACAGTTGGTAAAACCTTATCACTTGATTATGAAACTGCCGACGGCGACCGACGAAGAGTTTATTTTACTGCAACCGTTTACCCCCGTGGCTCGTCCCAACCTCATTGCTTGGCTAGCGGCGCGTTCCGATGGCAAAAATTATGGGAAGTTGCTGCTGTACCAATTTCCCAAACAACAACTCGTTTTCGGAGTCGATCAAATCGAGGCGTTAATTAATCAGGATCCGGTCATTTCTCAACTGATTTCCCTGTGGGATACTCAGGGGTCTCAAGCGGTTCAGGGGAATTTACTGGTGATTCCCGTGGAGCGATCGCTACTTTACGTGGAACCGCTGTATTTGGAGGCGGAGAATAATGGGTTGCCGACGTTGGTGCGCGTTATCGTTGCGTTTGATAACAAAATTGCGATCGCGGAAACTCTCCAACAAGCCTTTGAGAAACTCTTCCCCCCCCGACGCGGCGAACAACCCCCCATTCCAGAAGAGGCGGAAACGCCTGCTATTATTCGCACCCTCGAAGAAATTACACCTTGATTTGGGAGATGGGGAGATGGGGAGATGGGGAGAGCGGGGGAGCGGGAGATGGAGAGATGGGGTGGTAAGAATTGATGTGTCGTCAGAATGCGCGAGCATTGGTATCACTCCTAACTCTCAACTCATAACCCACAACTCATAACCCACAACTCTGAACTCTGAACTCTGAACTCTGAACCCATAACCCACAACTCATAACCCACAACTCTGAACTCTGAACTCTGAACTCTGAACCCATAACCCACAACTCATAACCCACAACTCTGAACTCTGAACTCTGAACTCTGAACTCTGAACCCATAACTCATAATCCATAACCCACAACTCTGAACTCTGAACTCTGAACTCATAACCCACAACTCTGAACTCTGAACTCGTTAAGCTTCCACCTCCAACAAAACTTCCCCCTCCCTCAACCGTCGCGCGGCATCGAGTAAAACATCATCCACATAGGGCTTGACAAAATACCCCTTTGCCCCATTACTCGCCGCCCGTTGTTTCATCTTCTTCGCGCCGCGCGAAGTGAGCATTGCTACAGGAATCTCCTTCAAATTTTCGTCCCCTTGGAGGTGAGACAGAAGGGTCAAACCGTCCATCTTGGGCATCTCAATATCCAACAAAATCAAATCAGTCTTTAACCCAGAGGTGAGCTGATTCAACGCATCCCGACCATCTCGAGCTTGAGTCACGTCGTACCCCGCCCCTTCAAAGGTAGCCTCCAGAAGAGATCGCACCGTCACCGAATCGTCTACAATCAACACCTTGGGCGGCGCTGTTTCCTCCGCAACCGGGGGAGTGGGGGCGGGGGGAGATTCGGCTTCCACTGGTTCGGCAACGCGCGAAGTTCGCGTACTCCCTTCCAACAGCACCTCACCCTTGCGCAGGCGTTGGGCAGCATCCAACAACTCTTGTTCGACATAAGGCTTAGTAAAATAGCCGCTCGCGCCTCGTTCTGCGGCTCGCTGGCGCATTTTCTGAGCGCCGCGCGAGGTAATCATCGCCACGGGAATCTCCTTAAAGGTTTCGTCTTTTTGAATGCGCTCGAGCAGTTGAATGCCGTCCATGCGCGGCATTTCAATATCGCAAAAAGCCACATCTGGAGTCAAACCCGAAGTCAGTTGATTCCAAGCATCTTGACCGTCGCGCGCCTGGGACACCTCGTACCCCGCCCCCTCAAAAGTCATCGCCAACAGCGAGCGCACCGTCACCGAATCATCTACAATCAAGACCTTGGGCGTTGACTGCGCCTCCAGTTGCAGGTCTCGTTGGGGCGGTTTTTTGGGAGTCGAAGACGTTTGAGTCGCGGCATCGGCACTCTTGACCGGCTTCTGACCCGGTTTGCGAGTGCTACCGGCAAGCAAAACGTCGCCGTTCATCATGCGTTGAGCCGCATCGAGCAGCACTTCTTCGAGATAGGGTTTGGTAAAATAACCGCTCGCCCCCAACTCTGCCGCAATCTTCCGATGCCGTTCCGCACCGCGAGAAGTCAGCATCGCAATGGGCAGTTGTTGAAGTTGTTCGTCCTTTTGCATCCGACCGAGCAATTCCAACCCATCCACGCGCGGCATTTCAATATCGCAGAATACAATATCGCAGGGCAAACCGCCGCGCAGTTTGTCCCAAGCATCTTGACCGTCGCGCGCTTGTTCCACTTGATAGCCCGCTTTTTCAAAGGTCATCGACAACAGCGATCGCACTGTAATCGAGTCGTCTACAATTAACACCATCGGCTGAGTTTGTTCGGCTGGAACCGCTTCGACTGGCGCGCTCTCTTGCCAGAAGGGGGCGGTATCGGGGCGCATTCGTCCTTCGGCAATTTGAATCAATTCGAGTACGTCTGCAATGGCCATAATCCGTCCGTCTCCTTGTACCGTCGCCCCGGCAATACCCGCCGGTTTCGGCACCGGGCCGTTAATTTGTTTGATCACGATTTCTTGCTCTCCTACCGCCCGGTCTACGCCAATGGCCAAAAAGCTCGTCGCGCTGCGCAGCACCACCACTGAAATCATCTCGTCTTCCCGTTCGGAGGCATACAAGCTGCTGCGACCGATTTTCCGATGGTAGGTCAATAGTTCCGACAGCAAGCAGAAATGTAACTTGTTGTCGCGCCACTGAATAAACTGATAGCCTTCGTTTGTCGTCTGGACCTGGGACTTGGGCAGGTCGAGCATATCTTCCACCCCATCCATCGGAAAGGCCATTGCCAAGTTTTCGCTAATACAGCACAGGGCCTTAGAAATACTCAGCGTCAAGGGCAACCGAATCGTAAATGTGGTGCCTTTTCCCACTTCCGACTCAATGCTGACATTGCCGCGAATTTCGGAAATACTGGTGCGCACCACATCCAGACCTACGCCCCGACCGGCAAAATTATCGGCTTGGTCTTTGGTACTAAATCCGGGATGGAATAGGAGTTCGTACACTTCCATTTCCATCATAATCCTCGCCTCGCCGGGGGTGATAAGACCTTTTTCAATGGCCTTTCGCTTCACTCCTTCGGGGTCAATACCCGCCCCATCGTCGGACACTGAAATCACAGTTTGGTTCCCTTGTTGGAGGGCGCGAACGGTGATTTGACCGACGGAACGCTTGCCTTTGGCGACGCGCTCTTCGGGGGCTTCAATGCCGTGGGTGAGGGAGTTGTTGACCAGGTGAGTGAGCGGGTCGGATAAATGCTCCAGAATCATTTTGTCGATGAGCGTTTCTTTGCCCTCGAGGTACAACTGAGCTTCTTTATTTAACTGGGGACAAATTTTCTTCACCGCGAGGGGCAAGCGGTCGGCGGTGCGGGAGAAGGGAACCATTCGCGCTTTGGTCAGCCCTTCTTGGAGTTGGGAGGTGATTTGCCGCAGGCTTCGGGCAACCAGGTCGATGTCATCTACCCACAGGGCGATATCGGAGGCGGATTCTCGCACGCGGACGATGAGTTCGATGGTTTCTTGGGCGAGTTCGTGGAACTTGGTAAAGCTGTCCATTTCCAGAGAGCTGTACCCTTCGGCGTTTTCGTCGGAGCCTGTGGAGATATAGGACGACTCGATGGTGGGTTGGCCGCGGTATTCCTGTCGGCTTTTGAGGAGGGCATCTTCGAGGAGGGAGCGTTCGTAGAGGTCTTGCATCCGACCGGCGACATCGCTGAGGTTTTGCACTTGGTGGAGCAATGTATCGAGGCTTTGTCGCAATTTGTCTTCGTCGCCTTCTAAGCTGTTGCGGTTGACGACTAATTCTCCCATCAGGTTGTTGAGGTTATCCATCTGTTTGACGGGAACCTTGAGGGTTTGTTCGATGATGGTGGACGAGCGCGCGCGGGGACGAGCGCGCTCGCGCAGGTTGGTGGGCGCTCCGGCTGGGGTATCGAAGTCTCGCAGGAGGGCTTCGAGGTCGCTAAATTCGTCTTCTTCGCCTTCGGGTTTGGTTTCGCTGGTTACTGGAGCTTGGAGGGGAAGGGGAATGAGTTCTTCTTCGGTTTGGGGTGCGCCTTCGGCGAGCAGGGTTTCGAGTTGGGCGAAGAGGGTTTCTGTGTCGAGATGGGGGGTGGGTTGTTCGAGGAGGAATTCTAGTTCGTCGAGGTGGTCGTAGTACGTTAGGGAACTATCGATCGCGATCGCGGGCATTCCTTCACTTTCTTCCTCTTCGTCTTGCACCCATTGCGTTTCTCCCTCTTGGTCGTTGGCGAGGTTCGTCGCTGGGGCTAGGGTTGTCTCAACTTCGGAAGAAATGCGATCGCTGTGTCGAGTTCCTTGTGGCTCACTTGTTTGTCTTTCAGCTTCCCTTTCTTCGACGTTCTCTTCATTCATCCCCGCAAAGTCGGGCATTTCGTCTTGAATAAAGGTTTGGAATGAAATATCCTCTGTTGATTCTTCCTCATCCATTCCTAAGTCGTGGCTCAGACTTTCCAGGAAGTTTTCTTCTCCCGCATCAGACATTTCGTCTTGAACAAACGTTTGGGACGATAACTCGTCCATCCCTGCCAAATCTGGCATTTCGTCTTGAATAAATGTTTGGAATGAAATATCTTCTGTTGATTCTTCCTCATCCATTCCTAAGTCATGGCTCAAACTTTCTAGGAAGTTCTCCTCCCCAGCATCAGACATTTCGTCTTGAACAAACGTTTGGGACGATAGCTCCTCCATCCCTGCCAAATCTGGCATTTCGTCTTGAATAAATGTTTGGAATGAAATATCTTCTGTTGATTCTTCCTCATCCATTCCTAAGTCATGGCTCAAACTTTCTAGGAAGTTCTCCTCCCCAGCATCAGACATTTCGTCTTGAACAAACGTTTGGGACGATAACTCATCCATCCCCGCCAAGTCTGGCATTTCGTCCTGGATAAACGTTTGAAACGAAATATCCTCTTGGGCATCTTCCTCATCCATTCCTAAGTCATGGCTCAGACTTTCTAGGAAGTTCTCTTCTCCCGCATCTGACATTTCTTCTTGAACGACTGTTTGGGACGATAACTCATCCATCCCCGCCAAGTCTGGCATTTCGTCCTGGATAAACGTTTGAAACGAAATATCCTCTTGGGCATCTTCCTCATCCATTCCTAAGTCATGGCTCAGACTTTCTAGGAAGTTCTCTTCTCCCGCATCTGACATTTCTTCTTGAACGACTGTTTGGGACGATAACTCATCCATCCCCGCCAAGTCTGGCATTTCATCTTGAATAAATGTTTGGAATGAAATATCTTCTCCTGCCGTCGGTTCGTCCAAAAAGTCAAATTCATTTTCTGGCTCTTTGCTTGCGGGCGAACTGGCTTGATTGGCTGTCATCGACTCGGCATTTTTACTGAGCTGGTCGAGGAATCCGGAAATATCCTCCTCCTCTTCTTCCTCGAGCAGGAATTCATCATTGCCGCTCCCCGATGCGCCTAAATCGCTCGAATCCTCGTCAAAAGACAGCGAGAGGACATCTGCAATATCATCATCCGCTTCGGACTGTTGAGCGGAGCGCGTTGCACCGCTATTGTAAGACTGTAAGCTATCGAGTTCGGAGGTTTCAAATAAGTCGGCGAGAGTATCGAGTTCTGCCGTACCGACTTCCGGGTTGCGCGAGGATCGGCGCGGGTGTTTGGCAGAAGGCGTACTTTCTTCCGGGGAGTTGAGATCGACATATCCTTCCACGAGGGTATCGAGGAAGGCACTCTCGTCGAGTACGAGTTCATCTCCCGAACTCTCGCCGAAGGGATCTAATTCAGCGCCATTGGTGGAAGTGCGGCTTTGAGAGGGCGAGGGGGGGTGCAGGAGTTGGTTGAGGTGGGTTTGTGCTTGCTCGAAGAGGGGTTCGAGAGCGGTCATCATGGGCGATGCGATCGCCTCGGGTACGGTGAAACTACGTTCGAGTTCCTCAACGAGTTCTTTGAGTCCGTTTAAAATCTGCGTGCAGAGCGATTTAAGGGTTTCATCGACCTTGACTGGAGTTTCTTTAAGAAGTTTGAAATAGTCTTCGAGGCGGTGAGCGGTTCGACGAATGCTCTCTAACTCTAGCATCGCCGCACCGCCTTTGATGGAGTGAGCTGCTCGATAGACATCGCTGGCGGTTTCGGAGTCGTCAACGGTTTTCTGGAAGTTGGCAATGCCTTCTTCGAGGGTTTCGAGGTGTTCTTTGGCTTCTTCGATGAAGTAACCTGTGATTTTCTGGCGTTGTTCGGCTTGCATAGCCCCACTTCTCCCTAATCTCGCTCCGCTTTTATTTTGCCACTGGTTTTGGGTTTTAGGTCTTAGGTCTTAGGTTTTAGATGTTGGGTTTTAGGTTTAAAATCCCCATCTCCCCTGCTCCCCTGCTCCCCTGCTCCCCTGCTCCCCTGCCCCCACTGCCCACCTGCCTACTGCCCACTGCCCAATCCTCAATCTTCAACCCGGTAGCCCAAGTCGGCGAGCTGAATTCGCGATTGCCGCCATTTGGGTTGTACTTTGACAAATAATTCTAAGTATACTTTGCCCATAATTAATTTTTGGATTTGTTGACGAGCTGCCGTTCCCATTGTTTTGAGCATTTGACCCCCTTTGCCGATTAATATCCCTTTTTGGGAACTGCGTTCGACGTAAATGGCGGCAAAAACTTTGGTGAGTTCGGGATGTTCTTCAATTTTTTCGATGCTGACGGCGACGGAGTGGGGGACTTCTTGGCGCGCGTGCTGTAAAATTTGCTCGCGGATCAGTTCGCCCATGATAAAGCGTTCGGGGCGATCGGTGACGAGATCGGGGGGATAATAATAGGGGCCGGGTTCGAGGCAGTCGATGAGGCGCGTTTTGAGGGGATCGAGATTTTCGTCGGCGATCGCGGAAAACTTGACAATTGGATAGTTGTATGATTCAACCAACTGCTCGTAACTGAGATCGAGGGAATGGGGATTTGCCGGTTGCAGATCGGTTTTGTTAATCCCTAAAATAACGGGGGTATCGGTTTGGGACAGTAAGTTAAGGATAAAGCGATCGCCGCCTCCTGCTTCAGTCGAACCGTCTACAACAAAAAGATTAACATCGACCGACGCGATCGCTGCCCTGGCATTTCGGACTAAAATTTTACCCAGTTCGTGGTGCGGTTTGTGGATGCCGGGAGTATCGACAAAAATAATTTGTGCTTCCGGGGTCGTCAAAATTCCCAATAGTCGATTGCGCGTCGTTTGGGCAACGGGAGAAGTAATCGCTACCTTTTGACCGATTATTTGGTTCATGAGGGTCGATTTTCCCACATTCGGCCGCCCCACAATACTCACAAAGCCGGATTTAAAGCCTTCAGGCGCAACGGGAAGGGGAGTTAGGTCATCAGTCATGGGTTAGGTTTTAGGTTTGAGGGGTTAGGTTTTAGGGGCTAGGTGTTAGGGTTTAAGTTGTAGAACCCATGACAAAGAACGAATGATCGAGGACAAATGACCAATGACCAATAACGAAGGATTAATGACCGACATTTATCAAGGACAGTTTGGCGAGTTTACCATCGATCGCGGCGATCGCATAGGCGTTATTGTCTATCGTAGCGGACTGTGCGTCGCCGCCGGTAGCTTCATCGTCGGTACCGGTCTCTTACTCTTTCTCGGCGGTACGTCAACGGTTCTCCAAATTCTTACGCCTCTCTTTTGGCTGTTTTCTGCGGGGTTAGCCGTCAGTTTATTGGCGATTCATATTTATTTAATCCCTCTCCACCGCCTTTTACAAGTTTTTTTCCTCACGGGAACTTTAACCGCAGCTATTTTGGCTTGGCAAACGCCCGAACCCCTCGCTTTGGCGGTTTACTATCGTCCGATTACTTTATTGGGCATTGGATTTACTTTTGCGGCATTAACTGGTATTTATTTCAAAGAAGCTTTTTGTTTTAATCGGTTGGAAACGAAATTATTAACACCTTTAGTTCCCATTTTGCTGCTCGGTCATCTGGTCGGAATTTTGCCTGTTGGAGTCGAACGCGGTTTGCTCGCAGCGTGGAGTCTTTTATTTGCGCTTTTTGCAATTCGCAAGACTATACAACCGATTCCTCCCGATATTGGCGACAAGTCGGTATTTGCTTATCTTAAAAAGCAGGGAAATTAGGGACAATTAAGCGTTTCTATTTCCTTAAATTCCGCGACCCGTCCAACGCGCAAAGTCAACTTGTAGGGACACGGCATTAGGCAAATTTGACTTTAAATTTCAACTTAACTCGCGCCGTATCCCGACCTCGCATCATGCAATATATTTGAAGTTGACTCAAAAAAGATAAACCAATCGCCTTCAGTCCGTTTCAAAGTAGGGACATTGATTTCCGGGCTTAAAGAATTTTGCCCCGAAAAAGTGAAATCGGGGCAATCAAAAACTTAGCGATTTAAACGCCGATCTCGCAACTCTGGGTCTAAAGCACTTTGTACTTCTTCCACAGCGTCGAGAATGCCGAGTAACTCTTCTTGCATATATTTAAGCACGTCGTGATAGGGAATTTCGTGGGCAATATAGAGAAACTTGGTTTGTTCGTGCAAGACGGCGCTGTGAAGGACGCACGCAAACGAGTGCATTGCCAGCACTCGAGTGGCGCAGTCCGAAAGTTGTTGGTGGAGAGTTCGGGAAGCGTTTTCAGGATTATTCGGTAAAATGGACATCGTTAACTCCTCGTTTGTTGATTAGAGCTTGACAGCGGGGGGTTTCCCCAGAGAAGGCGATTAAGCTTGGTACGCAGGTCGCCTTCTCTTGCTATATTATAATATGCTTTAACCGCAAATGCAACAATAATAAATGTTTTATTTTTGTTAACGTCAAAAGACCCGTAGGGACGTTCAATTGAACGTCCCTACGGGTCAATGGTTAATTTTAATTCCGCGTTTTAAGCAACAGTGTATCCGGTGTGACGATGACGATGTTATTAATCTGACCCCGATTGTAGGGGATGCGGGCATAGTCTGAGAGGATTTTGTGGATGTTGTGGCGATCGCGATCGAGTGTGTCCATCTTTTAAATAAGGCAGAAGTTTAAGTAGGGTGGGTTAGGCGGCAACTGAAGGTCAGTTTCCTCATTAAAAACAAAACTCCGCCGTAACCCACCAAAGTCAAGTCTTTCAAGTTCAAGTAGGGTGGGTTAGGCGACAACTGAAGGTCAGTTTCCTCATTAAAAACAAAACTCCGCCGTAACCCACCGAAGTCAAGTTCAAGTAGGGTGGGTTAGGCGGCAATTGAAGGTCAGTTTTCTCATTAAAAACAAAACTTCGCCGTAACCCACCGAAGTCAAGTTCAAGTAGGGTGGGTTAGGCGGCAATTGAAGGTCAGTTTTCTCATTAAAAACAATCCTCCGCCGTAACCCACCAAAGTCAAGTCTTTCAAGGTTTCAAGAGCGACTTTATAGAGCGCCCCTTATACCCTTCATTTCCACCCAATGAATGTTATACACATCCCGTAGCACCAAAACCTAATTTTGTCTAGATTTCTTAATTGTTAATTATTAATTATCAATTGTTAATTAGCATCACTCCGTCCCCCCATCCCCCCGCAACTGCGCCAACGCCGCCCGAGTCAATGGATGGGGCGCGCTCGTACAAAGGTTCGGCTTCGGCGTACCTTCCTTGTTCGCGTAAGTAATACCCCATTTGATTCAACAGCCACGCCAGCGTTAAAGACGCTTCAACCCCCAACACCACCACTTCCGCATGGGGCAATAACCGCTGACACAACAGCCAATTTTCAAACTCAACATTGGGAAACGCTTCACCCATCGCCCTCAAACTGCGTTCCCTCCATTGCCCCCGCGTCTCCTCATCCAACCTGTCCCGCGTCACCTCCTGCACTAACTTGTGAATGCTATAACATTGCTCCCCAACCTTCACCGACACCAACGAATAGCGCGTCAATTGCTCCAACAATTCGGGAATGACTAACGAGTCTTCCTCTGCCTCTGCCAGTGTTTCCGCCAACACTTCCCCCAACGCCTTTCCCCCCACACTCAACAACTCATAGGGAATGCGATCGCTTCCCACAAATGCGCTAAACTGTAACAACTCTGCCGCCGCCGGACTATTCTTCTCAACTTCTTGGACATTAAACGCCCACGTTGTCGCCACCGAAGCCGGATAGTCCCCCAGTTGGGGCATTTCTCGCTCTAACAAAGCCAATCGCCGCTTGCAATAACTCGGCAAATAGTCCCCGGTAATTTCGAGATTGCTTTTCCCCGTCCCCTTGACAATGGCAGCCACTAAACCCCCCTGCTTCACCTCAATTTCCAGCCCAAATTTGATACTCGCCTTACTCGGTTGCGCCTTCCGAATGGGCGCTGCTACACTTTTAACAATACTTTCAATGGCATTGGCGACAGGTGCAAAGGCCTGGGGATTAAAACCAACATCCTGTCTGCCGGACTGTTCGCGATCGCCTTCCTCTCTTTCTTAAGATTCTTCCTCTTCCTGGGGCGCGAATTGACTCGCCACAGCAGAAAATTCGTCTAAAGAAGCTAACGTTACCGCACGAACCAAAAGCGTTTCTAGAATTTCAACATCATCAATTCTGTTAACTAACTCTCTCAGTTGTGAAGAAATTTCATTAAAACGCACCTCAAGAATGCGAATAATATTTTCTCTCTCTTTTTCGAGAAAACCTTCTTGTCGTCCCTGCTCAAGTCCTTGTTGTAAGCCCTGTTGTAAGCCCTGCTGTAAACCCTGCTGTATGGCCCGCTCAATTTCAAAACGTTCGACATTAGTAATATAAGGCATTTCTCCCTCCCGTTCAAAACTTTGAATTTCTGTCCACAAACGCCTTTCTTGAACTTGTGGTAAAGCAATCAACCAATCAATTAATCGAAACAATTCCACAATATCTTCGCGGCTGAGTCCCCGTTGATAGAGACTTTTAATCAGTGCGAGTTTGTTGTCGTATCCATTGGATGCGCCCCGTGCTAAATCTTGGGCGGTGCGATGGGCTTGGACAATGGCTGCAAATGGATTACGATCGCGTGCTAACTCCATCGTATTGTAATCGAGAAGCTTCGCGATGTCGTGCCTCGAGCGCTTCGCGATCGGAAACTGCAACACTGCACGACAACCCCACAACTCTCTCTCATACCGATTTGGCAGCCAAGCGGGTTGTTCGTCGGCTAAAACGGCTAAGCTGACGACTTGGCGGCGATAGGTATCAAAAATTCGGCTGTTGTAGAGATACATTCGTTCGGAAAACTCAGAACGCTGTTGGGATTGGACTTCGATGTGAACCAGAACCCAGGTTTCTTCGCCGTTATACCGCCATACTTTCACCAGCTTATCAGCTTCCCGACGACCGGTTTCGGTTTCGCGCTTAATTTGCTGCAATTCGGTGTCGAGAAATTCAAACTGGCGTTCCCAACAAATATCAGCTTCGATGGTTGGGAAGAAAAACTGTAGAAAAGCGCGAAAATAAAGCGAAATTGCCTCTTTCCACGGAGAATCGTAATCGGTCATCACTTTAACGATGAAATCTTCCCAAGAATACTATGGATTGTTCCCCGTCCCCTTGTCTCCCCAGCTCTCCCATCGTTAAGTTCTGTATCGCTGCGATCGCGATCGCATGACCCATCCCTCATAATGATTTATCTTATGGTTAACGAAAGGTTAAGTGTAGTTTAAGAAAAGGAAACGAGTCCATGAGTACCCTCCTCACCCCAAAAAACGCGATCGCGCCAACCCCCGCAAAACCATTACCGCAACCGCAGTCCCAGCCTCAGAAAGAACGTCTCGTTGCCCGCTGGCTGCGCGACGAAAATAATCAACTGTATTGTCAATGGGTCACACAGAAAAGTTAACCTCAACTTAACCTAAACCAATTCTCCCTTTGCCACCATCAGTACTTTCCCTCCCACAAACACCTCAATTTTCCCATCCTTCCGCTGCGCCTTCAGAAAAAGTAAAGAAGGACGACCAATTTCGTATCCCTGTTCGACGCGGATATCAATAGACTTTCCCTCAAAATAGTCGTATTCCAGCAAATACGCCGCCAAACAACCATTGGCACTTCCCGTCGCCGGGTCCTCTGGTATCCCCAAACACTCAGCAAAGACGCGCACGCTCAGATCGTTGTCGGGCGAATAAGTTCCCGGACAAAAGATCAAAATTTCCGGGGCTTGCGCCGATTTAGCCCACTCAAAATACTTCTCGCGATTCACTCGAACACCTTTAAGTGCCTCATGGGTTTTCAAAGGCACAATTGTAAAAGGAATTCCAGTTGAAACCTCTTGAATTGGAAAGCGCAGGTCGATTTGTTCGATATCGATGTTTAAAACTTCTCCCAAAGTCGCACCTTCGAGACGCTGCCCGAAAACAGGTGAATTTTGCTGCATCCATAACAAAGTCGATTCTTGGGGGTTTACCCGAATTTGACCCACTTTTAAATTCAAAACGATAGACTTTTCCGAATCTTTTAAAAACTCTTTTTGGATAATGAAAGCCGTTCCGAGTGTCGGATGTCCGGCAAAAGGCAGCTCCTTTTGGGGTGAAAAAATTCTCACATCATAACCGCCATTTCGAGGCTGGCGATGGAGAATAAAACTGGTTTCAGAAAAATTGATTTCCCGCGCGATCGCCTGCATTTCCGAATCGCTTAAATCCCCGGCATCAGCAACAACAGCCAGTTGATTGCCCGCGTATTTTCTATCCGCAAAAACATCTACAAGATAAAGGGGTAAATTCACCATAGCTCATCGGGTCTCCAAGTTCAATCCCCGTTACTATACCGCAAAAATCGTGAAATAATCGTGTCTCGAAGTAGGCAGAGCAAGGGATTGAGCGTAAATTAGACACCGAACGGATGAAAAAAGTTTGACAATAACAGAGCGATCCCGTAAAGTTTCTTGGGGGCGAGACTTTGGTCTCGATCGCCATCGGGGATCGCGCACGATCCCTGGGATTACAGATAAGAGAACGCGCCTCAATCGATGGCGCATCTTTAGTCTTGGAACCTCAAAACCCTAACCGGATATGCCACTTTTAAAATTTGCTTGGGTGACATCTTGTTTGAGTCTGTTACTTGCCTACAGTCAGAGTTTACTCAGATTGCCCGACTCTCTCTCATCGACAGTTGGCTATTCTTTCGAGATGTCGATCGCGTCTGCTTCGGCAACGCCCCTTTCCACAACAGCTACGTCGGGACTTCAGTCCAGCTTAGTCGGGGCGCTCGAACGCGGATTGAATCAAAGCAGGCAAGATGAAGCTCGCCATTCTCCGTTAGCCTTTCACTCGACTTCCTTTGAGACTTTCACCTGCCCTCTATGGAGCGAACCCCAACAACCCATTACTCCAATTTCCTCAACGTCCCCTCCTACCGAATCCGAAAGCCCCCGTCGAGGAATTCCCCAACGGTTGGGACGCGCGCTCAAACGCCTATTCAACCCTCGCTCCGAATCCTCTGTTCCTCAAAAAAGCACAGTTGAGGTGTCGGTTAAATCTGCTTTAGAAACCGTTTCTTTTCGGGAAGAAGAACGATTTAGCGCTGCCATCGCACCGCAACAAGCGCGATCGCCTCAGAGGATGGGCGTAAGAGTCGCCCCTCGAAGTGGGTTTCAAGTTTGGGTCAACGGACGTGCCATTGCTAAGCTAGACAAGGAGCATCAAGCCGATTTAATCGCCGATCGCCTGCGAGTTGCCCTCGAACAGCCCGATTTTGAAGCCAGTGCCATTCGACCTGGATTAATCGGAGACAAACCCGTGGCAATGATGGGCGAGCGTATGTTATTCGTCGTCAACGAAGCGATCGCGCCTCAAACCAATCTCAATCGCGAATTGCTTGCCATTCAGTGGATCGAACGCCTACGTGCTGCCCTGGGCGCGCCGCCGTTGCAATTGGCCGAAGCCCAGCGGAAAATGTACGATCTCGTCGAAACCTCTCAAACCTTAGAAGGACTTGCATCGTGGTACGGCGACTATTTTCACGGTCGTCTCACAGCCAACGGCGAAACTTACAATCAACACGCTTTTACCGCCGCTCATCCTTCTCTGCCCTTCAATACGTTCTTAAAGGTCACTAATTTAGACAACTCCAATAGCGTCATTGTACGCATCAACGATCGCGGCCCCTTCATTGCGCCGAGAACCCTCGATTTATCCCGAGGCGTGGCTCAATGTATCGGCAGCGAGCAAGCTGGGGTGATTCCCTACCGCGCAACGATTATGAAGCCCCATTCGCCTTTGGATGATATCTAATATCAATTCCTCAAACTTCGACTACAGATGCCGGTAAGGGAAGCAGGGGGAGCAGGGGATGCAGGGGATGCAGGGGATGCAGGGGGGAATTGTTTTTAATTTACGCCTAATGTGGAATAGATACCGAAACCACGGTTTTCCGTTAAAACCCAATCTCCTCTGCCTTCTGCCCTCTGCCTTCTGCCTTAGATCGTAGCGGTTCGACTTAATTCACATCAGACGTAATTTTTAATTTTTAATTCTGAAGACAGCTTAGTTGCGAGTGAGAAACAGTTGATAGTCCAACGGAACGGACATCGAACCGACGAGAACGAGTTGGTAAGTTCCCGTTTCGGGAGCGCGTCCCGACCAACTTCGCTGTTGCGGGGTCTCCAGCAGGCGGCTTCCTTCCGGACTATAGACTCCGAAAAATGCGCCGGACGCTCCGCCGAGCACGATGTTCGCCTGTTGACCGCTTTCGAGTTCCAGCAGAAATACTTTCCCTTCCCCCAGTTCTAGCGTTCCTTGTAATTGACGATTGGGAGTATTGACATCGAAGGCAATTTGTGTTATTGCATTATCCGCCGCGAGAGTTCTGAGTTCGTCAAAAATCATTGCTTGTTGGACTTGGGCGATCGCGTCTTCCTCCGAGTCCAAATCCTCCCCCTCGGGAAAGCGAGCGAGAAATTGAGCCTCAACGAGGTCAAAAAAGGCTTGACGGCTCAAATTCAACCGTTCTGCCGCCGAGGGAACTCCAGGGCTGTCTTGGGGGTCGTAGCGTCCCAACTGCTGGCGCGCCGGGAGACTGAGAAACGCCAGTCTTTCGAGCAACTGGTCGGCGATCGCATCCCACCGTTGTCGCATCGCGGCATCTTCTCGGGCGAAAGAATGCCTTCGCCCCCGTTGGGAGGGATACTTAACCCCAAACACCTCATTGGTCAAGGAGCGAAAAAAGCGATAATCAATTCCCGCCCGCAGACGGCGATCGCGCAGCGCCAATTTCCGCTCCCGTTCCTCAACTGGCAAACTCGCTGGCGGTTCCGGTTCGGGGTCATCAGCGGGCAAAAAACTCAGCGCCTTCGGCTCGGGCAACTCATCGGGTTCTTCGGAGGAATGCGATCCCATCGAACGAGCCAGCCAAACCCGACCGGCCCACCACCCCATTGTTCCCGAAGACAAGCAAAATAGTCCCACAAAGCCCAATTGCAACAACGCGATCGCAGCCGATCGCATTCGGCCCGAAAATGGTTCTGCCGTCGTCGGTGCAGGAGGAGAAGTGGGAGAAACTGTCCCTTGCGTCGCCGAAGGCAACTGGTCGAGCGCCTCGAGAACCGCACCCGCACTCACAAAGCGATCGCCCGGTTTTGGAGCGAGCATCTGCTGCAAAATCTCCCGAAAAGCCTCGCTTGCGGGAATTTGCTCCCAATTCCAGGTAGAGGGAGTGGTCGGTTCCGCAACAGGTTGGGGATCGCGTCCCAATAATAGCGCGAAAACCATTGCGCCCAACGCATACAAATCGCTTTGGGGAAGCACAACCCCCGCCTGCACTTGTTCTGGGGGAGCATACCCCCGTTTTCCCCTATAAAACGAACCGCTTTCAATAGCCGCCGCTACCCGCGTAAAACCGCCAGAATCGACCAAAACCGGCAAACCATCCGACTGGCGCAACACCAGCTTTTCGGGAGCGAGATTGCCGTGAGTTGCGCCGTTGTCGTGGAGATAGGCCAACGCCGGTAAAACCTGTTGCAAAAACGCGATCGCCTCCAAGGGACGAAAACTCCGTCCTTGTTGTCCTCGCAACTGGAGTAACTCGCGATACGTCAAGCCTTCCACCCACTCATACACGCAAAACCAAGACCGCCGATCGTGGCGTTCCTCCTGTTGGAAAAAATGCTTCAACCTCGCCATTTGAGAATGCTTCAACCGACCTAAAAGGCGCGCTTCCCGAAAAAACCAATCCACCGCATTATGGCGCGCGATCGCGTCGTTTAAACTAGGGGAAAAGACCTTAAGAACGCAGCGATTTCCGCTCTCTTTCTCCTTCCCTTCTCGCGCCAAATACGTCCGACTCCACCGGCTGCGTCCCAGCTCGTACAAAACACAATAACGAGCGCCGATAGTCTCTCCCGGCTGAATTCCAGATCGCAGATCGCTCAACGGTTTAAAACTCCTTTTCACTCCTATTGACCGTTTTTGATGGCTCTCTCACTTCATCCTGAACGTCAGGGGAAACAACAGAAAAAGACAATAGCCCCAAAAGACTTCTTAGCCCATGTTCCGCACTGCCGCGATCGACGATCTCGCCGTCCCCGAAGTTTCTCATGCCAACCTCCAAGCCTACCAACGCTTGCAACTTTCGCTCTTTTTAGGATTGCGCCGCCAACTTTGGATCGCCACCTGCGACGACGTACAATTGCGCGATCGCCTCGCCGAACAATTGCACAAAGATGTCGAACCGCCGAATCAACCTTCGCGGTTAGTCAGTTTAGAACTCAACCTCGAAAATCCGGCATTTCTCGCTCAAATCGCCCAGTGGCTGAAGCAGCACCCCGACTTCCAAAACCATCAAGTTCCGCTGACGTTTCAAATTCTCGGAATTGAAGGACTGACGCGACAGCCTGCAAGTCAGCGCCGGTTTGAGAAGCACCTGCAAGCGATGTCTCGCCATCTTCCTCAGCTTAACGTCAATTTGTTATTATGGCTCTCCCGTCCTTGGGTGAATAAGATTCAGCAGTCGGTACCGGAGTTTTGGCGGTGGCGCACGGGCGTATTTGCTTTTTCGGGGGAGGTAACGGTTCCTCCTCATTTGCGTTCGGCGATGGATGTTCTCAAACGCAGCATCCAAGTTCCAGAGCGGGTGGAGTGGAACGAGGGAGTTTCGTCCGGTCAGTCACTTTTTCCGGGGGAAGGTGCTTTTCCCCTCATTCGCCTCCTCGACAGTCCTCCTCGCGACGGGGAGAGCGGGAGAGCGGGAGAGCGGGAGACGGGGAGAGGGGGAGATGGGGAGACGGGGAGAGGGGGAGATGGGGAGAGGGGGAGAGCGGGAGAGGGGGAGATGGGGAGAGGGGGAGATGGGGAGAGCGGGAGAGCGGGAGAGCGGGAGATGGGGAGAGCGGGAGATGGTGTTGTAGCAAAATTTGATGAATCTGGTACAACGGAAAATCCAAGCAGTTCCGTAGTGGAAAACGGGAACGGTAAAACGGCGATGGTTCCTGCGAGCCCGCGCAGTTTTGCCCAACTCGAGCAACTCGAACGCCAACAAGCGCTATCTCCTGAAGCGCTGGCGACGGCATATTTGGAGTTGGGCGATCGCTATCGGGATGCGATCGCGGTTGGGAATACGAGCCTGGAAGTGCTGAGTACGGCGATTCAGTCTTACGAACGCGGTTTGCAGTGGTCTGACGAGGTGTCTTCTCTGTCGGATATTCTCAACGATTTGGGCAATTTTTATTGGATGCGATCGCGCTGTTGGCAGGAGTTACAACCGGCCCTTGGGGATTTGGAACAGGCGATTCAATATTATCAAGAGGCGATCGCGCGAGTGGAGGAGGGGGAGTCTTCGCCGACCCAGTATGCTAAAATTCAGAATAACCTGGGCGCTGCCTATAGCGATCTTGCGCGCTACGGCGACAGTGCGGGGAATTTACAACGGTCTATTGAAGCTTACCAAGAAGCTTTGCGCCATCGACCCCAAGAACTCGACCCTCTCAAGTACGGTTCGACGCAAAATAATTTGGGAACGGCCTATTGGCATTTGGCCCAGCAGCAAAATCCGACGCAAAATTTACGGGCTGCGATCGCTGCTTACCAAGAAGCCCTTGCTCAATATCATCCCGAAACTGCATCAATGCAGTGGGCGATGATTCAAAATAATTTGGGAACGGCTTATTGGAATTTGGCCCAGCGAGAGGAACCGGAAGTTTGGCTCGAACGCGCCATTGAATGCTATAGTGCGAGTCTGCGCTACCGAACTGCCGAAACTGCTCCTGCGGCTTGTGCGGCGACGCAGAATAATTTGGGGACGGCTTATTGGCACTGGAGTTTTTCTGAGATGTTGACTCCCCAGCGACAACTGGAATATTTAGAGCGCGCGATCGCGGCCTATTCCGTTGCTGCTGCTATTGCTGAAGAACTCAGTTTAAAAAACCCACCGGTTTTTGTTAGTTTCGACCTCGTTGCCGCCTATAATAATCTCGGCAGCATTCGCGTCCAAATTGCCACCAACGAGGCATTTTCTCTTCCTTCCGCTGTCTGCGACGAGCATTTAGAAGCGGCGCTGCAAGCTCACCTTAAAGCCCTTTCTATTGCTACGCCCCAAGCCGATTCTCATACCATGAGTTTCAATGGAATTATTGCGACGGTACGCCTCTTTTATCAAAGTGGGGGATCGGCAGCCCAAAACCGCGCGCTTTCTCTAATTCCCGCTCGGATTTTACCTTCTATTATGGAGCGTTTGTAAGCTGTTCTGCTTTCAAACTGTTCGGAAGAATAGGTTTACAATGAATAATGAATAATGAATAATGAATAATGAATAATGAATAATGAATAATTACCTCTCCTTAAAAGAAGAGGATTTAGATCGAGGAAAATCTACGTCGATACGGACAACTCACGACAATCATAGGAGGGGCTGTGTGCGGGTAGGGATTCTCGGTGCGTCCATACCTTGTAAGCCCCGTGAGACCTCTCTGGCGCGTGTCATGCCCTTCCTTTACGAAGAGATCTTAGACCCTACTTATCAATTAGTAATTAATAAGTAGGTGGGCGCAATTATTCGTAAAATAGCGATTAAGATAGAAAATCATGAAACCCTCTTTGTAGCTTGCTTTCAGCGTTGTTTTCAGATTCTAGGTTTTAAGGTTTATTTATGCCCACCTACTTAATTGATAAGTAGGGTGCCGTTAGCGTAGCGTAACGCACCGTTTTTTTTACGCGCAACTGCGTAAGTCCTGTTGAAGATAATCTTACCCGCACTGCTCGGTTTGTTAACTCTCAATCTTGATATGGCGCGTCAGAACGCGAATGATTTCGCCTTCGATGGGGGACGGAAGCGGCGGTGTCCAAGCGATAACTTCGGCAAAACCGAGGACGTGCAGTCGGTGAATAATGCCGTTGACTCCTTTAGGAACGCCGCACGCGAGGAGGCGAATGGGTTTTTTGCCCTGGGGAGGGTTAGGAACGGGGGTTTGGATGATTTGGGGGATGGTTTGCGGTTGTGCGGGAGATGCGGGGGTTTTTCCTTCGCCGGTTGCGAGGGAGAGAACGTTGTCGTGTATCATATTGGGTAACTAGATTTTTGTTGGTCGGCGATCGCGCTTGCAGGTGCGATCGCTTTTTTGTGTCTATAGATTTAACGTAAAACAAACCCACTTTTTAATCAATAACCGCTACTGTTTAAAAAACAACCGTAGCGGTTGTTTTTTTTATTGATTTCTTCTGAAAGTGTTACTCTGAGCTAACTTGCATCTGCATTAGCGCCGGTTCTACACAAGTTCCTCGGAGCCGAAACGTCGCTTTTAGCAGCTTATTGAATTCACATTACATTACGCCGTTTGTCAAGTTATGATTCGATGGAAGTTAGCCTACGTTATGGCAGAACGCGATATCAGGAATTGCGATTTAGCACGTGCGATTGAGATGGAACCCAGTTCTGTTTCTCGCCTCAAACGTCGCCGTCGCTTGACTCGCATTGATGAATCTACGCTCGACGCACTGTGTAAGGCTTTACAATGCCAGCCAGGGGATTTGTTGGTATACGAAGAAGAGCGCGATCGCAATAAGTAACGTAGGGTGGGAATTGCCGAAATTGGCTAAAATTCAACAAACTATCTCGCCCTTAGCAATGCCCACCACAACTTGGGGGATTTATGGGTAGATGAAGAAGAGCGCGATCGCAACAAGTAATGTAGGGTGGGAATTGCCCCAATTGGCTAAAATTGGACAAATTATCTCGCGCTTAAGCAATGCCCACCAAAACTTGGGGGATTTATGGGTAAATTAGGAAGAACGCGATCGCGTTTTTCGTCCTTCCTCCACCGTATCCCAAAAATTCAACAAAGGGAAAAACGAAATGTCGCCAATTGCCGCCAATTGTACAATCGTAGGGACACGGCATTTAGCTAAATTGAGGTCTTGAAAGGATAACGTGACTCACGCCGCGTCCCGATCGCGCGCCGTGTCCCGATCGCACCGCGTCGCACCGCTGCCATTAACCCCCAATTCGCCGTAAACGCCGCTGTGCATACGTCCGCAACGTCTCGTCGGGTTCGTTTTCAGCCTTGTCACGCAGTAAGGCACCGACGCGGGAATCGTTTTTGTGATGCCATAGTAGCGCTTCTAAAGCTGTTTGACGGGGGTTATTGTCATGTTCTTTCTCGCGCACGAAAGGATCGTTGCAGGCGCAGTTGTAGAGCAGATCGAAGACTCCTTCCTCTTGACTCCAATCTCTTCCCAACGCTTCTGCTGCTGCCTCTCGTACCTGTGAAGATTCGTCGTGAATGTGGGATTTGAGTATGGAAAGAGTATAGGGGTCTTGTTTGTAGTAAAGCGCGAGTGCCCTTACTGCCCAACTTCGCACTATCCCATCTTCATCTTCCAGATAAGGTTTAAGCAAAGGTAAGATTTCTGGGTCTTCTTTGTAGTAGCGCGCGATCGCCTGCACTGCTGAACTTCGTACTCTCCCATCTTCATCTTCCAGGCAAGATTTGAGCAAAGGTAAGATTTCTGGGTCTTCTTTGTAGCGACGCGCGATCGCCTGCACTGCTGAACTTCGTACTCTCCCATCTTTATCTTCCAGGCAAGATTTGAGCAAAGGTAAGATTTCTGGGTCTTCTTTGTAGTAAAGCGCGATCGCCCTTACTGCCCAACTTCGCACATTCCCATCTTCATGTTCCAGGCAAGATTTGAGCAAAGGTAAGGTTTCCGGCTCTTCTTTGTAGTAAAGCGCGATCGCCTGCACTGCTGAACTTCGCATATTCCCATCTTCATGTTCCAGACAAGATTCGAGCCAAGGTAAGGTTCGAGGCTCTTCTTTGTAGGAACCTGCGAGTGCCCACACCGCTGAACTTCGCATATTCCCATCTTCATGTTCCAGACAAGATTTGAGCCAAGGCAAGGTTTGAGGCTCTTCTTTATAGGAACGTGCGATCGCACTCACCGCTGTCGTTCGTATGTCCTTATCTTCATGTTCCAGACAAGATTTGAGCCAAGGCAAGGTTTGAGGCTCTTCTTTGTAGTGACGCGCGATCGCACTCACCGCTGAACTTCGCACCCACCCATCTTTGTCTTCTAAACAAGATTTGAGTAAGGGTAAAGTTTCGGGGTCTTCTTTGTAGCGACGCGCGATCGCACTCACTGCTGAACTTCGCACTATCCCATCTTTGTCTTCTAAACAAGATTTGAGTAAGGGTAAAGTTTCGGGGTCTTCTTTGTAGCGACGCGCGATCGCACTCACTGCTGAACTTCGTATATCCTTATCTTCATGTTCCAGACAAGATTTGAGCCAAGGCAAGGTTTGAGGCTCTTCTTTGTAGTGTTCGGCAATCGCACTCACTGCTGAACTTCGCACTATCCCATCTTTGTCTTCTAAACAAGATTTGAGCCAAGGCAAGGTTTGAGGCTCTTCTTTGTAGGAACGCGCGATCGCATCCATCGCTGCTCTTCGTATGTCCTTATCTTCATGTTCCAGACAAGATTTGAGCCAAGGTAAGGTTTGAGGCTCTTCTTTGTAGGAACGCGCGATCGCACTCACTGCTGAATTTCGCACCCACCCATCTTTGTCTTCTAAACAAGATTTGAGTAAGGGTAAAGTTTCGGGGTCTTCTTTGTAGTGACGCGCGATCTCACTCACTGCTGAACTTCGCACCCACCCATCTTCATGTTCCAAGCGAGATTTGAGTAAGGGTAAGGTTTCTGGCTCTTTCTTAAGATATCTATATCTCCAGAAACCCAAAATCAGGCACGTTATGATAAGGGTTACAGCCCAATTATTGAAGATGTCTTTATAAATCAACACAACTGCCTCCATAACTGTTTGAGAAACTCCCGATCCGCCTCATTCTCTAACGCGAAATCGTATCACTGTTGAATAAACCGTTCCACCTGTTCCGGTTCCAACTCTTGCAGTGTCATATGTACAAACCCCGCGTCCCGCAACCGTTCGGGGTTATAGCCAATAATCCGCGACGTAACCGCCACCCGCACCTGGGGATACTCGTTGTTGACATCCTCCCCGGCGTGAACGCGCGGGGATTCCAAATATCACTACTTGGATTTCCTCTTTCTTCGAGCTGATTTACTCGAGTAGGTTTCCCCGCTCGACCAGAGATCGATCTCGACCGAGGCGTTGATTTCCGTCTGCCCGACGGTATGTGATAGCTGATAAAAGTGCAGCTTTCAGAATGTTTTCCGCCGCATTTTTGTCGCGGTCGGCTACATAACCACACTGAGGACATTTATGGGTTCTGGTACTCAGAGTTTTTGCGACTTTCTCATCGCAATTCGAGCATTTCACAGAAGTATTAGCCGGTTCGACAGCAATAACGGGTACTCCATAAACTCTGCCGAAATACTCTAACCATTCTCTAAATCTGTACCAAGCCGCATCGCTGATTGATTTGGCTAAATGACGGTTCCTAACCATATTCCGTATCCGAAGATTTTCAATCGCTACCAAGTCGTGAGACCGGATGACGTGCCGAGCTAATTTACAAGCCCAGTCGTTACGCCTGCGTGAAACCTTTAGATGCGCTCTTCCTAATTTGTTTCTGGCTAGGGAGCGGTTCTGACTTCCTTTTTTCGTTCTTGATAATCGACGTTGTGCGCGTTTGATTTTACGTTCGTCTTTTCTCAAAAACCGAGGATTGTCTACCCGATCCCCATAACTGTCTGTGTAGAAGTAGTTTAAACCTACATCTAGCCCTGTCTGTTTGCCTGTAAGTTCTTTTTCCTCCTTTCTTTCGTAGTCTATTAAAAACTGTGCATAATATCCGTCGTATCTTCTAATGGCTCTAACTCGTTTAATTTGTTGGAGCTGGTAGAAATGTAAAACGACAAATCTCCGTCGTCACCTCTTCGTGCCGCATGGGATCGAACACTTCATCCAACCCATCCAACAATACCCAAGCGCGCCGGTTTTTGCAAATAACTCTCCCGATACCGTTGCGCATCCATCAACCCAAAATCTGCCTCCAACAGTCCCGCATCCCGCAGTCGTCCTTCCAACTCCTTGGGAATTTCGTACCGCGACGGCGGTAGTGCTTCCCGCACGTTTTGGGGAATAAATAAATTCCACAGGCGCATTCTATATTGATCGTGAGTACAATCAACGGCACTCAATTTCAACGTACCGTAGCTTTCAACGAGGCTTTCTCGGTATTGTTGCAAGTCGAATTCAGGGATAATTCCCGTTAAGGATTTCAGCGCCTTCGCCGTCGCATCGGCATTTCGCGCGAGGCGTTCCAAGTTTTCCGAGTCAAGGATTGCGCGCAATTCAGCATTGTCCCTGCGGATTTTACGGACTTCGCGAGCGTAAGGTGTCGCAATCAGTTCCCAGTTGAAACCGTGGGGTAACGGTTTGAGGTTAAGCGCTTGCCATTCCCGCGCCAGTAGGGGTACGGCATTGGCAAAATTTAGGCTTGAATTCTGGCTTGACTCGTGCCGCGTTTCGACTTGACAATCTTCTTTGAATGTGCTGTGCAAAACTTGCCGAACCGTTTGGTGTTGGCAAAAGCGACGGAGAGAATCGCGATATTGCTTGATTTCCTTGCGGTTCAAGCCATTTGCCGCCAGTTCTTTTTGGAACAATTGGAAAAACGCTTTGAACGCTTTTTTTCGGGCAGAGGGGAGAATAATCGCGATCGCGCGCTGGGAAAGTTGCCCCGGAACGCTTTTAAAGAAGTCTTTGAGCCAATCTTTACTGGCTTCTTTGGCAATTTCCTTGAGAATAGAACCGAAAGCAAAGCCTGCTAGCCATTCGAGCATAGTTTGAGAGGTTGAAATTTCGGAGCGCCAGTCTTTTTCTAGTGTAAGTAGGTGGGCAAAAATAAACGCATAACCTCGAAAACCGTATTCCTTGCCAGGTAAGGGTTTTAGCTGGAGATATTGTTCTTTTAATTACGCCCACCTACTTAGCGCCAGGGAGAGGGGGAGTAGGGGAGCGGGGGAGCCGGGGGAGCAGGGGAGATAATTATTGATGTGTAGTCAGTATTTTAGGACGTACGCGGTCGTTACCATAAGTAGGGTGCTGTTAGCGCAGCGTAGGTTCTGATTTCTGGAATTACGTAGAAGTCTTAAATAGAAGCCGAAACCGCGAACTTCTGTTAGAATTTAAACCTTAACTTATGCTGAGAGTGCTTTATGAAGTAACGTCCCCCTTAAGCTAATGCGCATTTAAATTGGGTATTCCAAAATCACCGATTACCGATCGCCTATTACCTTTGGGAGAATTTAAGTTCCACGAGCTAAATGCCGAACAGCTTAATTCACGCGCTCGCATGAATTATTATCAAAGCTGGGTTGGGAAGCGATCGCGTCAGGCTTTTTCCCTTTCAAAAAACTTCGCTTTTTAAACGACGATTGGCGAATATTCAAGCTCGGTAATCGACCGAATCTCTGTATTGGATGCAAGAATGTTTTGACATCCTCACCGCCGTAAACGGCTTGCCCTGAGCTTGCCGAAGGGACGGTGATTCCTAAGACTCACGACTTAGGTTTCTGCTTCAATGCAGTTGCCTTCCGAGATTTACTCTCTTCGGGTCTTACACTCGCTCCACAGACTGAAACCGCAAGCCCTGCGGCCAAAATATTTTGAGCTGCGTTAATATCTCGGTCATGGTTAGCTCCGCATTTAGGGCATTCCCATTTACGAATATTTAACGGCAACTTATCGATTATGTAACCACAATTTTCACAGCGTTTACTACTTGGAAAATAGCGGTCAACCCTAATTAGTTGCTTCCCGTACCATTGACACTTATATTCTAATTGCCGATTCAATTCTCCCCAACTCGCATCACTAATTACTTTAGCCATTTTCCGATTTTTAACCATATTTCTAATGGCTAAATCCTCAATGGCGATTAGGTCATTTTCTCCAACGAGTCGAGTGGTTAGTTTATGGAGAAAATCAGTACGGGCATCTTTGATTTGAGCATGGACTTTAGCCACTTCAAGACAAGCTTTATATCGGTTATTTGAGCCTTTGGTTTTCCGACTCAATACCTTTTGCTTTCTTTTGAGCTTCTTGTATAAGCGATTAAATTGCTTTGGGTTCGCCACTTTTTCCCCTTCGCTCGTAGCGATTAGGCTGGTTACTCCCACGTCGATCCCTACTTTTTTACCGGTCTTGGGTAAGGGTTTGATTGTCGGGTCTTTGACTAAAATTGAGACAAACCACCGATCTGATGGCTCGAGCGTTACCGTTACCGTTGAGGGAGCGCAGTCTTGAGGTAAAAAACGACTCCAAATAATATTTAAAGGCTCTTGGCATTTGGCTAAAAACAGTTTGCCCTCTTTCCACTTGAAAGCAGATTTCGTAAACTCTGCACTCCCTCCATTTCGCTTTTTCTTAAAGTTGGGATACTTAGCTCGTTTCGCCCAAAAGTGGGTAAAGGCTCTTTGAAGATGCCTTAAGCATTGCTGTAGGGGAACACAGCTAACTTCGTTCAGAAACTCTAGGTTTTCTTGCTTTTTCCATTCAGTTAACAAGCTTGATGTCTGACTATAGCCTATTCGTTCTTGCTTCTCGTACCACCCTGAAGTGCGCACAGCTAAAGCTTTGTTGTACACCAGGCGAACGCAACCCATTGTCCGTCGCAGTCTTGTTTCCTGCTCGGGGGTTGGGTAGAATCGGAATCGATAGGCACGTTCAGTCATGCTTCACAGTTTAACACATTTTTGTTGAGCGCCCCCGACTCAAAGAGTCAAGCCGCGCTGAAGACGCGGGGTTTCAGACCCCATTTTTCGATAACGATATCCCAATCGACTTTACTTATATCGAAATCCCTGAAACTTCCGAGTTTTCAAACCCCAGCGGTTTCGATGGCGAAAGTAAAAATCGCAAGCTATTGAGCAAGGGTGTAGGGAGCCGATTTTCTCAAACCCCTACCTCAATGTCGAAAGAGCTTTTCCCTCATCCCCGCCCAAATTTACCAGCATAACTTGCCCGATATTTTATAATTTGCAAGAAGAAGGGATTAAACCGTCGCGATCGCGGAGTCTTACCTTCTCAATGTTGAGTCGGATCATACAAACTTTGAAGAATATTTGGCAGTCCCTATTTAAATCCCAGCCCTCCGAGTCTGCACCCGAGCCGAGGGAAGCGCCCAAGCCGTACAAACCCTTGAGCGATGCAGATTACGAATACCTATTCGACCAACTGCTAGAAGGAATTGCCTACGGCTGGCAGCCCGGGCGCATTCAGCGCTTTTTTGAAACCCTGGGCGATCGCAGCGAAAAAGAAGCGTGGCTATCTTGGCTGGAACGCTACGAACTCAGAGTGATGACAGCCCCCGCCTCCAACGCAGCGCTGCGAGAGCGACTCATTAAACTCGGAGAACAATGTCAGTCCCTGAGCGAAACTTCGACAGCGCGCAAAGTCGGCGATCGCGCCCGGGATTTAGGAATGCGCCTTCAGGCTCGAGGAACGCTCAACCCAATTTGGGAATATTCCGGCCCCGACGCAACAGCAGAGACACCCCCCCCAGAAAGCGCCTCTCCCGAAACAGCGGAAAGCCTTTTGCCACCGTTGCCCGTTGAAAGTCCCTCTCCCCCAGAAACGCCCATCGTCCCCGCGCCCCAACTTCCCTCGCCGCCGCCAACCCTGGAACTTGCAGCCCAGGAGTTATCGTGGGAAGAATTGTTAGTCAGTCTCCAACAAAATCCCGATTTCGTCGAACAGGTAACCCAGGAACTCGGATTAGAAACAACCAACTTACAAGCCGCGATCGCAGCCATTGCCGAACAAGTCCGACACCACCAGCAACCCAGCGAAACAATCGTCGAAGATGCCGAAACTTGGTTCAATCGAGGAGTCGAACGCTACGAAGTAGAAGACTTTGCCGCCGCTGTCAACTATTGGGAACGGGCGCTGGAACTGCAACCCGACTACTATCAGGCTTGGAACAACCGAGGATTAGCCCTCAAACAATTGGGACGCATTCAAGAAGGACTCGACTGCTATAACCGCGCTTTAGAAATCGAACCCACCTATTACAAAGCCTGGTACAACCAAGGCATTGTTTTAGAAGAATTAAAACACTTCGAGCCTGCCATCGCCTCCTACGAAAAAGCCCTAGAATTTAAACCCGATTATTATAAAGCGTGGTCCAGTCGCGGCGATGCCCTGGGGGAGAAAGGCGACTTTGGGGAGGCCATTGCCTCCTACGACAAAGCCCTCGAACTCAAAAGCGACCTCCCCGACGTTTGGTACGCCCGAGGCCTTGCCCTCGCCCAACTGGGGCGAACCCAAGACGCGATCGCCTCCTTTGACAAAGCCATCGCCCTCAAAGCCGAAATGCCTCAAGCTTGGTCGGCTCGCGGCAACGCCCTGGCCGCCAACAGCGCTTGGGAAGAAGCCATCGCCTCCTTCGACAAAGCGCTCCAACTGAAAGCCGATGCTTGGGAAACCTGGCTCGCCCGCAGTCGCGCCGCCCAACTCTCTCCCGCCCCCGATTTACTCCTCACCTCCCTGAGCGCGATCGCAGCCAATGCCCCCGAGCTCAATCAACGAGGCGATGGGGGAGAACTCGCCACTCTCGAAGCGGGACTCAATGCCCTGTACCCCAACGCCCACCCCGAAGGCTGGGGACAGTTGCACGCCGCGATCGGTCGTCTCTACGCCCGCCAAGCCCGGGAGAACGAGCAACCGAAACCGTTGTGGAGTCAAGCGGTCGAGCGCTATAACGAGGCGCTGACAACCCTCACTGAAGACGCTTTTCCCCGACTGCATCTCGAGGTGTTACAGGATTTAATTCAGGTTCAATATGCCCTTGAAGAAACAGCGCGAGCCAATAAGCTGTTACAACGCGGTGCGGGACTTTTGGTGCGACTGCTCGACGATCCGCGCGCCTCGGCGCAACCGGAAAGTTTTGCGCTGGAATTGAGCTATTTTAATCAATTGGGCGTGGATTTGGCGATGCAGTCGGGGGAATATGTCTGCGCGCTGGAACTGGCAGAACAGGGAAAACTCGCCACTCAATTTCAAGGACAAGGCGAACCGGTGAAATGGACGCAATTACAGCGCAGTCTGGGTTCGCAAGGCGCAGGAGTTTATTGGCATCGCAGTCCGGTGGCTTTGAGTATTTTGTTGTTGAGAGGCGATCGCGCCGAACCTCTCGTTCTCGGGCAGC
>JAXHVQ010000045.1:32277-39909 GCA_034189065.1 Cyanobacteriota bacterium | reverse complement strand
CCCGCTTCTAGTCCCATCTTATAAATTTGGTCAATTTCTGGTTTAGAGACACCACCATCTAAGCTGCGTTTTGCGACCCACCCTCGATGCAATAGCTCCCCAAACTGAAAAAGTGGGCAATTCCCTGTTAAAATTTCCCACCCCTTGTCCACCATTAGTTGCATTTGCTTTAACGTTTCAGTATTCTCTGATACTTTTTTCAATTGTTTTTCAACAACCTCAGCAGCCTTGCGCCGAATCCCGGTAAAAACGATAAAAAGATGCTGCTCGAACTCGGCTAAGCGCTGCGGCGAAATAGGAATTTTGGTTACAACTATATCTTCCTCCGTTCTGAACTCAAGTACATTAAATCCGCCAACCGCAGCAATTGCTTGATCTTGACATCCTACTCTGTCTTTAAGAATGTGTCGTTCGACATGAATCGCCTCGTAAGCTAGTTCGAGTGGACGGACAAACTCGCCTTTAAAGCTATGCAACGCTTGTAGGAGAGATACTGTAAAGGTGGAAGAAGACCCTAGCCCCGTGAAAGCAGGCAAGTCTGCTACGTTGTGGACTTCAATATCTTTTTCCAAGCCACAAAACTTTAAACATTCTCGGTAAACATTGTGTTCGATATCCTCAACATTTTTGACTAATTCGACCTTTCGATAAGATACGCGGGCTGAGTGATCGAATAAGTGACTCAAAAAAGGGCTGACTGTAACGTAAGAATATTTGTCAATGGCTGTAACTAAAACGGCTCCTCTGTGTTTCAGGAAATATTCGGGATAATCGGTTCCACCGCCAAAAAAACTAATCCGAACTGGGGCGCGAGAAATCAGCATTAGCCAGGTTTAGGTTTATCGAGAAGGACGCAAACGAGAAACGGTGTTTAAGTATATCATATGGTTGGGCTAGATAGATACTCTAGCCTGCAATAAAGTTTCGCTACAGAAAACCAGGCTAGATGCCATACTTCGTCCAAAATGCGCGAGCGGACTAACAGTCTCGCACCCAGCACCCGAATCAAACTTTTCTCCCTTTTTCCTAAAGGGATTTTTGAGCGATCGCGATCTCTCAAAAACAACGCCCTTTCAAGGTTGTAAATCGCCCCCAATCGTTAATTTCGTTTGAGTTTGCTTGCTAAATCTTCCCTCAAAATCCGCAATGTCAACTATTGCGCATTCTTTTGCGCATTGCAGTTTGAGGGTTTAATAAATTTTCTAAAAACGGCGAACTTCGCCTCAAATGGGTTCCGAGCTGAAAGGATCGATATTTGGATATTTCAAAGCTGTTCTGACTAAAGGCATTGAGGTCAAAACTTCAGACTCAATAAACGCAGGAATTAGATCGCAGTACTGTTCGGAACGCAGAAGCTCCACTAAGTGCCTTCGGACTTCGCGTTCGCTTTCGGTATCCTTCTGCCTTTGAGCGGAGTAAGAATCGGGCAACACTCGGAGTGCTGCCAGGGCTTCTGGGATGTAGCAAATTCCATGACGAAACGCCATTGCGTGGAAAACAAACCAATCGCTATACCACTTAATTTCGGGAGAATAGCCTCCAGCTTCGAGCAACAATTCTCGTTGCGCGATACAGGTATGTCCGGCAATCCATAACCCGTTAGGACCAACAATCTCGATTAATTGTTCGGGGGAAAAATAGCAGGGTTGCTCGCTTGCATGAAACCAGTCTTCGTGCTTGTCAATTGCGCCGGTTGCATCGTCCAAAAAAGCAGGATGCGAACAGCATAACCCCGCTTTCGGATATTGCTCCAGCAAACCCATCGAATGCTCAAATAGCTCTGGAAGAACCTTGTCATCTGCCGCACAAAAATAGCCGTAATCTCCAGAAGCGATCGCGAGACCCCGATTAAGAGAAAAGTTAACCCCTTGATTCTGTTCGTTGCGAACTAAACGGATAAGGGGATTTTTCTCAACCCAGTTTTGGATAACTTCGATGCTGTTATCGGTCGAACAGTCATCAATAACGATAATTTCGAGGGGTTGATAGGTCTGGTCTAAAATTGCTTGCAACTGCTCGCCAATATAGCGAGCGTGGTTATAGTTGGGAAGGACAACAGAGAGAGTGGGCGAACTCAATGTACCACCTCCTTAACTGAGGACTCTGGTAAAGACCCCTTCATTAAGCCATCAAGAATACAGTGGCAAATCGATAAATGCGCAATTTCCGCAAAGCCGTAGGAGTAGGTCGGAACGTAGAAGTTAATCTCTCCCAACTCTCGCAAAGGATTATCGGGTTTAAAGGCAGAAAGGGTAATGACGTGACATCCCATTTGCGCCCCAGCTTGCGCGCCGGCGAGGATATTGGCAGACTGTCCCGAACTGCTAATTGCAAATAGTACGTCTCCCGGTTGGGCGAACATGGAGATCGGTTTGCTAAAGACTTGTTCGTAGCCAAAATCGTTGCCGATGCAAGTCAGTAGCGCACCATCGTTAAACGCCACCGCCGGAAAGCCGCCGTTGCGCCAGTAGTCGAGCGCCTGATGGCTGGCAATTGCTGCACTGCCTCCATTACCGATGAAGATGACTTTTTTCTGTTGCTGGGTTTGTTGGCGCACGAGGGTCGCCCCTTGATTCGCGCCAGCGTTGAAAGAGAGAGGGTTACTGGCGCGATCGCTTACCTGAAATTTTTCGCTAAGGGCAGCGAGTTGAGAGAAATAGTCTGAGGCAAAAGGTTGGTTTAACGATTGCAATGCCATAAAAATTGGAGAAACCCGTTTTTTTACGGTTAGTTGGGTGAGGGGAAGCAGTACGATTACTGAGCTGTTGCTAGTGCTGGAGAAGCGATCGCGGCAATCGCCTGGGGCAGTATTCGTAAAATCCTAGACACAACGGGGAATTTAGTCAACTCATTGAGTACAAATGTTTTTTAATGAAATGTAGGCGATTGATGGAGTCATGAGTGCTTTCCGAGATACTTAAACCATTCTTTCGTGGCTTCTGCAATTGAATCCGGAGTCCATAGGGGTGCTTCTCGCCACAGTTCGATATGTGCCAACATTTGTGCCACGCCATCGGGGAAGGAAACTTGAGGTTCCCACCCCAAGAGGGTTTTCGCTTTAGTAATGTCGCCCCAGGTACAGTCGGGTTCGCCCGGACGTTTGGGGATGTGGACGATTTCGCCCCCCAGGAGTTCCACGAGGGTGAGGACGCTTTGGGGGTTGCCCGAGCAAATGTTGATAATTTCGTTGCTAATATCCGATTCGGCAGCTTTGACAAAGGCTTCGACGACATCGCTGACGAAGGTAAAATCGCGAGTTTGTTTGCCATCCCCAACGACAGTAAAGGGTTGTCCGGCTAGCTTTTGCTTGAGGAACACGCCGAACACCGCACCATATGCGCCGGTGGTACGCGATCGCGGTCCGTAGACGTTGAATAAGCGCAAAGAAAGGGCGGGAAGCTGATACACTTTTGCCCAGTGCATTGTCAGTTGTTCCCCCAGATACTTGGTTAAGGCGTAGGGATGTTCGGGAGAACAGGAGTAGGTTTCTGGCGTAGGATAGGTATCTGGGATGCCGTAGCAGGTTGAAGAGGCGGTGTAGATAAAGCGCTCGATTTTAGCGCTGCGACAGGCATTAAGGAGGGCAAATGTGCCGCGAACGTTGGAATGGTAATAGTTTTCGGGGTTTTGGATCGAGGGAACCAAATCGGCGAGTCCGGCGAGGTGAAATATCCAGTCAATTCCTTCGAGGGTTTCTGGAGTCACATCGGCAACATCTTGCTTGACAAATGTAAAGGTATCGTGCTGTTTTGCTGCTGCCAGATTAGCTGGGTTGCCGACGATCAGACTATCAAGTCCCGTAACCCGATGTCCGAGGGAAAGCAGGCGATCGCATAAATGACTGCCGATAAACCCCGACGCACCCGTGACTAAGCAATATTTGGCGGTACTCAAAATTCACTTCTCTCCACGCGCAAAAATCATTACGGGGGTATTTTGACATCTTCTCCCGATCGATTAAAGATGATGTTGGAAGATTCCCAGCCTCGCGACTGAGTTTTCCTGCTGCTCGGGATCTAAATTGTTAATTGTTAATTTGAATCTGATACTGTGGTTCTCTAGTCAATTTCTCCTCGCTCACCACGAACCTCCATCGATAGGTAATACTGCACCGGGAAAAAAGGATGCTTGTTCGGAACACAGGAAAACAACAAATTCGCTAATTTCGTCAGGACTTGCAAATCGTCTAATCGCCATGCGCTGTTCGAGATAAGTTGCTACGCCCTCTGGGTTGTCCTTGGCTACTTTATCCCAATGGCTTCCCTCATGTCTAATCGCTCCCGGCATAACTGCTGTGACAACTACGCCATCGGAAGCGACGGTACACCCCAAGTTTTGGGTATAGGCGTTGAGCGCTGCTTTGACGGCGCAGTAGGCGACAGCACCGCGACTCAGATTAGCAGCAATGGAGGAGATATGCACGACTCTGCCCCATTTCCGCTGCTGCATCGGGGGGATGAGGTAGCGATTAAGTTCTGCTGCAATTTCAAAATTAAGTCGCCAGACGGAACGCCAGTCTTCGACGCTGCAAAAGGGATCCCGAACGCTCAATGTTCCTCCCAGGTTATAGATGAGGATATCGATAGGTTGGTTGCGGGATTGAATTTCTGCGATCGCTTGAGTGGGTGTATTGTCGGGAACCAGATCTTTGACAATGCCCCAATGTCCCTTTGCTTCCCCTCCCATGTCCTCAACTAGGGAGAGAATATCGGCTTCAGTGCGAGCAATTCCTCCAACCCGCGCGCCTTCTCGGGCTAAATTCAGGGCAATTTCTCTACCCAGTCCGCGACTGGCACCGACAACGAGGGCTGATTTTCCTTCGAGTCCGAGCTGCATAATGGGGTTAGGAACTCCGAATGGCTTCGATGTTGTAGAATTCATCGGGTTCTTTCCTGGCGTTTTGAGCTTCGCTGCCTAATGTTGGTGCGCCTCTACCATAAAAACGAATATCTTTTTCTCTCGCGAGGATAATAGACCGATCTAGATTCTCAATTCGTTCTAAAACTGCGCTCATGACAATTTGCTTGGGCTATCCCCTGCGTTTACTCGGCAATGAACCAATAGTAGTTCCCAGTGTAGCCAACTTCGTCGAATAGCTTGACCCAATCATCGACGTGCATATAGGTGAGAGCATTCAAGTTCCACTGTAGCATTCGTTCTTTTTCTTGCTCGTTACGCCAAGCATCGACGGTGATAAAGGCGTGTTGGCGACTGACGCGCTCGATTTCTTGAATCGCTTGCTTGCACTCTTCTAGGGGAAGGTTATGAATGGTATTAATAGAGATAATAAGATCGAAAGCGTTGTCGGGATAGGGTAGTTCTTTGGCGTTGCCCATTTGGAGAGCGGGTTTGACTTCTTCTTTGGCGTTGGCGATCGCATACTCGGATATATCGATTCCCGCGATCGTCAGTTGGGGCATCAACTGTTTGAAATCGTACAGCATGAAGCCTTTGGCACACCCAACATCCAGGACGCTAGCGTCTTCGGGTAAGTTGTAGTAGTCTCGAAAGCGCTTGACAGTCTCCTGCCAAAAGCGGGGGTGATAGTTGTAACCGCCGTATCCGTAGAGGCGATCGCCGTCGAAAAACTCTTGTCCAAACTGACCGGCAATTTTCCGGTGCTCTTCGGTTATCAATTGGGCGCGTTCCGCGATTGGGCGTTGGCTTTTGGGATATCGGTCTAAGAGATTAATTTCTGACATTTTTAGGCTTTCTATAGACATTAATTAGGTTTATTGTTGATTTTTTACAAGCTTCCTAATCGAGCCGCTTCTCGTAAAAACTCTCTTCCGATTTTGCTATTCGTTCCATAGCCTTTGTTGTGCCTTTTAATTAAAAATTGAAACCGGTTTTGTAATTTTTTGTCTTCTTGCGAGTCTTTCGATCTATTTTCCAAGTTCTCTATCATTTCTTCAACAATTTCTAGGATTTCTTCTTGCGTATTTTCTACAATTTTGATTCCCCGCTTCATATATATGTGACTAGACTCCGCTAATCCGAGCGGATGAGCTAACATTTCTTCAAACGTAAGATAACGCTCTTCGGATTTCAACCAAAAGCGTTTGGATATAAAGATACAATTACCGTAATAGGGTGTCAAACCAAAGGGAACCCAATTTGTTAAAACGGTCGGAACTCCAAAAATTGAAGGGATTAAAAATGGTCCTGAGTCCGTACCAATGGAAAAGCGAGATTGAGACCAAAGAAAAACATCCATCCAGTCGCTTTTAACTTCGCTGTGGGCATAATCGATAACTCTTTCTAGAGGGGGTAAGGGTTTCATGCTCGGATCGCCCATACGAATGACCCAACCTCCTCGTTCTACAATAGCCTGTATTGCGAGTAAATAAGTATCAATGTTGGCATCTCGACTACTAGGATTGCGCCATTGCCGGTAAAAACCACCTTCCCGGACGTGCAGGCAGACAAACCAAGAATCTTCGGGAACGCCCAATTCGCGCCAACAATGCCATCCCCGATCGCGGTCTCCTTCCGACAACTGCAATAAGGGAGCGCGTCCTTCGTCTTCCCATCGTTTTTGAACGGCCATTGCTGCCGTCCAAAAAAACAGATTTTCTTCTCCAACCGGCGTTATTCCCGTTAAAAGGCGTTGTTCGCTATAGCTCAACAAGAGCTGAAGATTTTCGGGAAGGACAATATCTGAAAGAATGGGAATATAGGAATTCCAGTAGTTTAATAAATGGCGATTGGCGACTTTATGGTGAGGGGGATCCCATACGATTGCTTGGTCGCCTAGCGATCGCCACCCCAGTCGGTCAAATTTAATATGAAAGTCGAGAAAACCAATGTGACCGATGTTTCGCGTGAACTCAGAGGCATAAATTCTGATGCTTTGGAGATCGTAGCCTAACTTTTGGGCTAAATGTTCCTGGGTACGAACGCATTGTTGCCAATATTCTAGTGCTTGCTCGATATGACCGGAATGATACAGCCAGTTTCCGGCTTCATAGTACCCTTCTATCCAATCTGGTTTGAGGCGAAAAGCTTGCTCGTAAATTAAAAGCATTCCCTCTAAATGCTCTTGATGACTTACGAGGTCGTACCCCAAGCTAAAATAAGCCGCAGCCGACCAATTAGATTTGAGGGTCAGGGCTTGCTCGTGGCTGACTAGGGCTTCTTGATACTGACCTAGTTTAAGGTGTAAGTTACCTAAGTGAAAGTAAGATTCTGCCTGGAGGGGCTCGAGTTCGATGGCGCGACAGTAATTTTCAAAGGCTTCTTCGTATTGATCCTGCTGGGCGAATAACTCTCCGAGAGCGAGATACGGTTCTGCTTTGGTTGGTCGCAGCGCGATCGCGTTTTGATAGCAGGTGACAGCTTCATTCGACTTTTTGAGCTCGGCAAAGATTTGACCCAAACCGAGAAGAAGCTCGACAGAGTTAGGTTTGAGAGAAATTGCTTTTTGACAAACTTCAAGCGCCCTCTTCCAGCTTTCTGTATCGTCTCGAATATTACCATAAGCGACCAAGGCTTCGGCAAAGTTTAAATATAATCCCTCCCAATCCAACCCTAATTCAATTGCTGTCTCGTAATCTTGAATAGCTCTTACGTATTTTGCCTGATTGCTCAACGCATTCCCCCGGTAAAAGTACGCTGCTGACCAGTCGGGTT
>JAXHVQ010000045.1:0-32177 GCA_034189065.1 Cyanobacteriota bacterium | reverse complement strand
GTTGAAGGACGATCGCTTGGTTATAGTTTTTGAGCGCTTCCTCTACATTTTCGCGTTGCATCAGGAGGTTGCCTAAATCTAAGTAGGGAACTGCCCAATGGGGTTCAAGGGCGATCGCTTGCTGATAATCGGCGATCGCGTCATCCAATTGACCCAATGAAGAGCGCGCTGTTCCCCGAAAGAAGTAAGCTGCTGCTGAATCCGGTTGGAGAGCAATTGCGCATTCGTAGCACGCGATCGCCTCCTCCAACTTGTTCTCGCACAATCCTTGATTCCCGCGCTCGAAATAGACGCGATAGACGCGCTCCCTATATTCTTGACTGAAAAATGCGATGAGGAAAATCCAGCGATCGCGAATCCAGTAGAGAACCCTCCAAACCAGAGGCGACCTTTTGAGCTTTTCCTTAACTTTAGCTCTCAGTGTAGCCATTAAACTGCCCCTCACTCTTCACAACCCAATACTTTTTCAAACTTTGTGAATGTAAACTAATGGCTCTTGCTGAATTGCTTCCCAGTTTTTTTGAACCCAATTAATTGTTTCCTGCACCCCCTGCTCAAACGTAACTTGTGCTTGCCACCCCAACTTTTTTTCAGCCTTAGAGCAATCCAACCAATACTTCGCATCTTGTCCCAAACGTTCCCCCACCATTTGAGTTGCATCCTCGAAGTTGTATCCCATTAGAGTACAAACCCGACGCACAATATCCGCAATAGTTTGCTCATTCCTAACCGTAAAGTGGTATGTCTCTGCTTTCCCTTTGTCAAGGGCCATTAATAGTCCCCTCACTACATCTCGAACGTGAATAAAAGACTTGACAGCAGCTCCCCCTCCATGCAGCTCAATCATCTTGCCGAGCTTAAGGTAAATAGCAGTGCGAGGAACGATCTTAAAGAGTTGCTGATGCTGTCCGTACACATTTGTCGAACGAATAATAATCGCTGGGAATTCAAAATTTTTCCGCAACGTCATCAAATACAAATCCGCCGCTGCTTTTGATACAGCATAGGGAGTACTGGGGTTGAATAGCGACTCTTCTGTAACTAAATCCGTACAACTGCCAAAAATTTCGGCTGAAGAGATGTGAACATAAAAATCAAGATAATCCCGACTGCGAAGCTGGTTGCACAACTTTACAACAGCCGTTGTATTAATTTCAAAATATTCGGCAGGGCTATGGTTGCTCAAGCCAACCTCGCTCAACGCCGCCACATTAATAACCACTTCTGGCTTCGCTTCATCAAGCAAGGTCATGAGCTGTTCGTGTTCTTTTACAGCATCAATTTGATGAAAGATAAAGTCTGGGTTTTCCCGCCGCTTGTAGGGTAAAAAGAAGTCTTTATATTCTGGAGAACGACTGATGCCGATAACTCGATGGTTTGGATATTCCAGCAAAGCGTCAACAATATGACACCCCGTAAAACAGTTACTCCCAATAACTGCGTAAGTCTTTTTCACTTTCTTCCCCCTTTATTAACTCGCTGACATTCGCTGATGGAATCCAAGCTACACCTCTGGAAACCGAGTTTTTCTCAAAGCGATTTACTTATAATAAAACTCCCGAATACAATCAATTGTGTAATCGATTTCATTAGAGGTCAGATGTTGATGGGCTGGGAGCGTAATCGATACTTTGCTATCTTCCTCCGCGATCGGAAAATCGCCTGCCTTATACCCCAAATGAGCGGCTGCCTCTTGCAAGTGAACGGGAACAGGATAGTGAATTTTTGCCTCAACTCCGTTTTCATGGAGATAGGCGAGCAGTTCGTCCCGGCGTTCGACCCGCAAAATATATAAGTGATAAACGTGCTTCACGTTTTCGGGACGATGAGGAATGCGAATGGCTTCTATATCCTTCAAGGATTCATCGTAACGCTTGGCGTTGGCAATGCGAGTATTGGTGATAAATTCGGTCTGGTTGATTAAGCGATTGCCGATGACCGCTTGGAGGGAGTCTAAGCGAGAATTATGGCCGAACATTGCTACTTTATCTCGGTTGACCAGCCCGTGATTCCGAAAGAGGCGCAGTTTTTCGTACAATTCCCGAGAGCGCGTCACGATAATGCCGCTATCGCCCCAGACGTTAAGGTTTTTGAGGGGATGAAGGCTATAGGCGGCAGATTCTCCCCAACTGCCCACCATTTTTCCATCGCGCATCCCACCGATGGATTGACAGGCATCTTCCACAACGAGCAAGTTATGCTTTTGGGCAATCTCCATAACTGCTGGCATATCCGCAACGTTTCCGGTGTAGTGGACGGGTAAAACCGCTTTGGTACGGGGCGTAATTGCCGCTTCAATTTTGCTGGGGTCGATGGTATATCCTTCGTCGTTATCAACAAAAACGGGAGTTGCACCGGTCATTGCGATCGCGCCGACGGTTGCGATAAACGTATTAGTGGTCGTAATCACTTCATCTCCCGAACCGATCCCCAACAGTTTCATCGGTAAAATCAGGGCATCGGTTCCCGAATTAACGCCGACTGCGTAGGGCATTTGTGTTAACTCGGCAAAACGCCGTTCAAACTCACTCACCGCCTTCCCAAGGGTAAAATCTCCGCTCAAAACCAACTCGCGAACGTCGGCTAAATAGTCATCAACGTTGGCAAACTGGCGGTCGAGATAGGAAAACTTGACCTGCATTCGTTGTTTCAGTGCGACCATTTCCACTCCTCAATGCTTGGCGTAAAACTCTTGAATTGTCTCACAAACCCGCTCAATTTGGCTCTCTGTTAGCCCCTGATAAATCGGCAAACTCAAAATTTGGTCTGCTTGCCGCTCGGCTACAGGAAAGCTTCCGGGGAGATACCCCAACTCTTTGCCGACTGTTGAAAGGTGGATGGGAACGGGGTAATGAATTGATGTCCCAATTTCCCGTTCTGTCAGAAATTGTTTGAGGGCATCTCGGCGTTGGGCTTGAATTACAAACGTATGATAGACGCACTTTTCGCGCTCTTTCTCGGACGGGAATCGAACCTGGGGAATGTCCGCCAGTCGGTCTTTGTAGAGTCGAGCATTTTGGCGGCGCTGTTCGGTCCAGCCCTCAAGGTAGCGCAATTTGACCAATAGAATTGCCGCTTGCAATGTATCCAAGCGAGAATTGTGCGACCACGCAACGCAGTCATCGCGGGTTTTGAGTCCGATATTGCGGAGAATCTTCAACTTCTCGTAGAGTTCGGGGTCGTTGGTGGTAATAATGCCTCCATCGCCGCAAGCGTTGAGGGTTTTCAGGGGATGCAAGCTGAAGCAACCGACATTGCCCAAGGAACCGACCCGCTGTCCTCGATATTCGGCCATGACTGCCTGCGCCGCATCTTCGACGATGAATAGTCCTTTCGCTCGTGCCAGTTCCCAAATGGGACTCATGTCGCAGGGACGACCGGTGAGATGGATGGGTAGAATGGCTTTTGTTTTGGGGGTAATGGCTGCGGCAATTTTGTTGGGGTCGATGTTGTAGTCGTCTCGCACGTCTGCGAAAACGGGGGTAGCGCCCAAGACGCGAATGCAACTGGCAGAAGCAATGAAGGAGTTGGGGGCGGTAATCACTTCATCGCCGCTGCGAATGCCCAACGCTTTGAGGGCTAAGATTCCGGCATCGGTTCCCGAGTTGACCCCAACGGCATAGCGCACGCCGCACAGTTCGGCAAACTGACGTTCAAATTCGGCGACGCGATCGCCTAAAATAAATTGACCGCTGTCGATAACGTCTTCAATAGCAGCTAGGAGTTCGGATTTGATGAGCGCGTGCTGACCGGGAATATCTACGTAAGGAATTTTTTTGAGTAAAGTTCTCATCATTTAGCTATCAACTTCTCTAATTTCGAGTTTTCGTTACTTTAATCCCAAACTGCATAAAATTTAATTGAGGACTATCAAGACATTTTAGTAAAGCAATTTTTATGAGATTGTCAATATCTTTTTGTGACTTGCGCGATCGCATCCTCAGTTCAACTCCTAAGAGAAGTCAGAAAGGACCGGTAAAGCTCTTATCGGGAATATCAAGGGGCGTTTCCCGTTGAATTCCCAATTCTTCCTCCGTTGCTTTGGGCAGTCCCATCATCGTACGGCCTACGTTAACCAAATTGACAATTTTGGGATAGTAGTGGTTTGCGATCGCCGGACTCGATGGCGTAGGCAAGTCGGGAAAAGTCACGCGCTGGGGACTGCACTGGAGTTTATCATAGGCGGACTCGGCTGCCAGCGCCAGAATTTCAGCAGCAAATCCGAGACTCCGCCACCCACCATCGGCAGCAATTAAGCGTCCGGTTTTGCGAATCGAGGCTAAAATATGCTCGGTATCGAGGGGTTTAAGCGATCGCACGTCTACCACTTCAACCTCAATTCCATCTCGGGCTAAAATTTCAGCCGCCCTCAATGCTTCTATTGTCGTGTAGGAAGTGGTCACAATCGTGACATCGCTCCCTTCCCGTACCGTCCTCGCTTTGCCAATGGGAACGCGATACAGTTCTGTTGGCACCGCACCAAAAAGATTGTGCAGCCAACGATGCTCCAAAAAGATAACGGGATTGTTATCTTCAATCGCTGCAACGAGCAACCCTTTCGCATCGTAAGGCGTTGTGGGCATGACAACCTTTAACCCGGGGACGTGGGCAAACCACGCTTGCAAGCTTTGGGAATGTTGGGGACCTTGACCCCATCCCCGTCCAATAACGAGGCGAATTACCAGCGGGACTGAATGCTTGCCGCCAAACATATAGTGCCATTTCGCCCCATTGTTCGCAATCTGATCCATTGCTAAAAGCACGAAATCAATACGTTGGTGCGTCATGACAGGTCGCATCCCCATCAACGCCGAACCTAAAGCAATTCCCGTCATGCCATTCTCAGCCACGGGCATATCTAGCACGCGTTCTGCCCCAAATTTCTCTCGCAGTCCAAGGGTTGTGCCGAAGATTCCTTTGGGATCGGGAACGCCTTCTCCCATAACATAAACTGAAGCATCGGCAGCCATCGTTTGAACGAGAGCTTCGTGAATCGCTCGGGCAAATGTAAGTTCTCGCTGACTCATCTTAAAGTTTGGAAGTCTAGTAACGGAGTCTTACTCAGCATAAACGTGCTGGTACAGGGCTTCGGGTTTGGGGAAAGGACTGTTCTTTGCAAAGGCAACCGCTCCTTCAATTTCGGCGGCGATCGCGCTTTCCATTTCTTCTAAATCGTTTTGAGAGATCGTGCCTCGTTCCAATAACTGGGTTTGAGTGCGTTCAACGGGACAGCGAACTTTCCACTCTAAAAATTCCGCTTCGGTGCGATAACCGATGTGATTGTCGTAATTCGGACCGCAATGTTCTCGCCAGCGATAGGTCGCCAATTCGAGGAACGTTGTACCTTCTCCTCTCTTCGCACGTCGAACAGCCTCTTCGGTCATGGAGTAAACCTGTTCGACATTGTTTCCATCTCCTTGAAAACTGGCGATATTGTGAGCTTTTGCTAAGGCATAGACTTCGCGGCCTTTGGGTTGTCGCTCGGTTAGGGGTGTATAAACAGAATAAAGGTTATTGTCGCAGACAAACACAATCGGTAAATTTTTGAGCGAGGTGAAATTGAGGCTTTCGTGGAATACGCCTTCTTCTGTTGCTGCTTCTCCAAAAAAAGCAATGACGACTCGATCTAAACCTTGCATGACAGAGGCAAAGGCTGCACCCACTGCCACGGGGATGCTGCTGGCGACAATTGGAGTCGAAGCAATGAATCCTACGTCGAGATCGGTTAAGTGCATCGATCCCCCCTTCCCTTGACAGCACCCCGTCGCTTTGCCGTACATTTCCGCAAAAAAGGCGTTTAGATTGCCCCCAGCCGCAAGATAATGACCGTGGGCGCGGTGGTTGCTGAAGATGATATCCGTTGGCGTAAGGGCTGCACAAGCCCCCGCCGCGATCGCTTCTTGACCGATGGACAAATGTACCGGACAGCGCATTTCTTGTTCGGAATAAAGTTCGACGATTTTCTCTTCAACCCGGCGGATGCGCAGCATAGAATAAAAGAGTTGTTTGTGCAATTCTGGAGTCATCGCTTTATACCAATTAATAATTAATAAGTAGGTGGGCAAAAATAAACGCATAACCTCGAAAACCGTATTCCTTGCCAGGTAAGGGTTTTAGCTGGAGATATTGTTCTTTTAATTACGCCCACCTACTTAATTAACAATTAACCATTGAGAAGTCTAGACAAACTCAAGATTTCGGATCGAGGTTGTGTAGTCTTCATTGTGGGCAATGGGATTAGTTATGGTTTCGCTGGGCATATTTGGCAACAATTCCTTTAAGAATTTTGAAAATCGTTTCGGCTTCTAGTTTTTCGACATATTCTCTCGAATACTCGACGCGCAAAGTCGGCAAGTCCGAGTCAATTTCCTCAATTTCTCCCCGAACAAATGTCCAACTGTCAGCAATGGTATAGCGCCCAAACATTTCCTGGGGTGAAGTCGGAGTATTCTCCCAATTGAAGCGGGCCGCTGCCAAAATTTGCGCGTATAGTTGAAAGACTGGATTTTGTCCTTCTACACCTCGCTTTGTTTCGACGACAACCAAATAGGGAGATTCGACTCTCCCGGCAATACTTTTAGCAAGGACGGCATCAATTATTCCTTCCAATTCAAATTTGGCATATTGAGCTTTTAACCCAACTTCCGCCCAAGCTTGGATTGAGTTTTGTTCTGACAAGAGGAGGAGGGGATAAATTGCCCGGGCAAAAATGGTTGCCTCATTCATTAAGTGAAGGGGATAATTCAACAAGCGCGAGGAAATCGCCTGTAATTGTTGTTGTTCTATTTCGCTGAGGGGTAAATGTTCGACTTGCGTCCACGCATAATCCGCCACAGCCTTTTCTTCGAGATGAATCAGAGGCTTTAAATCGGCGAGTGTTACTCCGGCAAACGCGAGTTTCGTCATTTTTGCTCTTTCAATGTTTTGGGAAAACAGTTACAAAACCTCTTAGCGTGGTAGGTTACGGTGCGGAGCAAAAGTTGCGGTTTTTTCACAATTCTGCCTGCACCTAACCCACCCTACGAAATATAAAATTTCACTTTTGCCTTAACCCCTATTTCAAATCGATCGCTTGCATCATTTTGATGTTGTAGTAACGAATATCGGTCATGGGATCGGGAATTAAGCCCGCGTTAAAAGCTTTGACTAAATCTTCGACGGCTTCTCCGATGGTGTGTTCCGGCACAAATCCCAACTCTTCTTTGATTTTTCCCGATGAAACGTGATAGGAACGGCGATCGTCGGTGGGAGTGGTGACGATTTCTACACGATCCCCAACGACATTGCGCACCATATCGGCAATTTCTTTAACTTTGTGGTTTTCGTACCCGGCGTTGAAGATTTTACCGTCAATTTTTTCGTCGGGATATTGAAGGCATTTAACATATAAATCGGTCATATCTTCAATATGAATGTTGGGTCGTTTTTGGTGACCGCCAAATACGGTAATTTTGCCGTTATTAACCGCGTGGTTGGTGAGAATATTGACGGTTAAGTCGAGGCGCAGGCGGGGGGAATAGCCGCAGACGGTGGCGGGACGAAGGATTAAAGTGACAAATCCAGGCGCGCGTCGATCGAGGAGAACGTCTTCGCACAGGGCTTTATATTTGGAGTAGTCAGTGAGAGGTTCGAGGGGTAATTCTTCGTTGACGTTTTCGGTTTCTTTGATGCCGTAAACGCTGGAGGAGGAGGCATAAATAAAGCGTTTTACGCCACTGCTTTTAGCCACATCTACCAGGTCTACAAAGGCATCGTAGTTAATGGATTTTCCTAGTGTGGGATCGAGTTCAAAACTGGGGTCGTTGGAGATACAGGCGAGGTGGATGACGGCATCGCAACCGGGGACGATCTTTTCGAGGAGGGCGCGATCGCGCAAATCTCCTTTAATCTGTTGGAGGTTGGGATCGTCTTTGACTGCCTCCAAAACCCGATCTCCGTAAATGTACAAATCAATGACTTTAACTTCATAGCCTGCCTTTAGCAATTTGGGGACTAACACCGAACCGACGTACCCCGCGCCGCCAGTGACTAAAACGGTTTTAATTGCTTCTGTCATGTTTTCCTCACAAACCACAAATTTTAAGAATGGTGCGTTATGCTTCGCTGATACACCCCACCAGCGTGCCATCGCGATCGCACAAAATAGCTTGGGGGAACCTCCAATGGGACATCAGACTTTTAAAATCGTTGTTGCAAATTTTAACAACTTTGATTTTTCCACAGGATGGGCATTTCCCAAAATATTCGCCGAAATTGCCCCCGCCAAATTCCCCAACAGCGAACCGATCGCGATCGGCAATTCCAAACAGGCACTCATACTCGCCAGCGCCAAAAACGCATCGCCCGCGCCTGTCGTATCCTTAACTTGTAGCGTCAACGCCGGGGTTAACTCTTCCTCCCCTCGGGCAGTCATGCCCAAAGACCCCGATGACCCCAACGTCAGCCAACCCTGCCGCGCGCCCAAGTGGTCGTAGAGGCGCTTGAGGAGGTGAGAATGGTCGCCGTAGCGACTGGAGAAAGCCAACCGCAATTCCTGCTGATCCAAACAGAAGGAATCTGCTCGTTTATACTTCGTAATTAAGTTATAGCCGTGATTGGCGCTATTCGTTTGACAGTTAATCGCTAAAAACGGCGCTTGAGATTGCAGCACATCTATAACAGAAGCATCGATCAGTCCGTGTCCGTAGTCGGCGACTAACACTAAATCGTAAGAGCCAATTGTCGCTTCCAAGCGGTCGAGCAGCTTTTGACGTTCTCGGGGCGCAAGTCCTTCTTCGCGCAAATAATTAATCGCAAAAAGTTTGTTGTAATCCTCTCGCATCCCCTGACGTTCGATGTAGCGGCGCTTGAGGACGGTGGGGTAATCTTCCTCATGGAGCAAATCGAGACGAATTTTGCCATCGAGATTATTGACAATCAAACTGTGCATTTCCGGTTCTGTCCCGATAACGCCTGCCACCGTCACCGAGTCGGCAAAACTGGCAATGTGGCGCGCGATCGCCAGCGAACCGCCCAAATGTTGCTCTCCCCGCAAATGGCGCGCCGAGATCGTCCGCCCCTTGGAGGTGAGACCTTGCACCGTACAATGGATAAACTCGTCGATGATGACATCCCCCAGCACCAGCACCTTGAGCTTTTGCATCGCGTCTACCGCCTCTCGCACCTCGTCGAAGGAGTAGCGTTGGGCAAACTCGCTGGCGTAGGTTTTGACGGACGCGGGGAGGGCATTGAGGTAATTATTGCTCAGCTTGGTGGAACTGAAAACAATTTCTCCCGTGTAGTCAATATCGCCCCCGTAACTGCGAACGCGCTCGATTTCCCGCTGAATATTTTGGGTTACATCCTTGCTGGCATCGGCGTACTCGTGTCCTTTGCAGTAAATATCGGGCTGAACGCGATCGAGAACTTCTAAGGCGGTGGGAACGGGTGCGAGGAGGACGCGATCGACGCAAGAGAGGGAGGCTAGGGCGTAAAGTCGCAAATCGTCGGAAAAAATGGGCCGTCCCGGACCGCGATTGACGTAGGGTGCTGCTGTGACTGAGACGACGAGGATGTCGCCCAACTCTTTAGCTTCCTGCAAGTGCGCTAAATGTCCGGGGTGCAAAAGGTCGAAGGTTCCGTGGCACAGAACGATTTTGCTGCCTTGCTGTCGCAACTTCGCCAGTTCTTTCTGACAAGTCTCGAAATCTAAATATTTCTCTGGATTTTTGATGAGCATTTCTCTAATCTCGCACCGCTGCTAACGTCTTCGCGCAATCTTCCTGCAATCTTGAAGTTGATATTAACCCTATCCAAAGGTTTTACGGATATTGGAGTAGAAACTAGGCAGTATACTATCAACGGGCAACCCTGTAAAATCCTTTTGCTACTTCTTAAAAACGAGAGCTTGAAGCCCAGAAGCTGAACCCCTTGGTTTGCTTGGGTTCCTTAATTTAAAATTTGAATTGATCTAGTTCCTCTTTCCCGTTGCACCCGAAACAAGTTTGAGTTTGCATGAGTTTCCTTCGACCTTTAGAAAACGAGCTGGCGATCGCCTTTAGCCAACAAGGTTACATCATTCAGCCAGCCGAAGACCGAGAGGCCCTCGATCGCATCCAGCGCCATATTGCAGAATTGGCAGCGGCGTTTGTGGGTAAACCTTCGCCGCCCGATGCGTTGAGTTTTCTCGATAACATCAGTCATTGTCTGGAACTGTCCCAACTCAACGACTTGCGCCTGTACGTCATTGCTGGGTTGATGGCAACCTCTTGGTTTCGCGAGGCCTATTTTTCCTGCGCGCGATCGCTCCTAGAAACCCTCGTGGGGAACGAACTGGCGATGCAGCGCAATTTGGGACTGAGCGTCCAACTTCCCGGCGATCGCAGTTCCTTACTTCCCCTCCACTCCGATGTCTGGGGTTCGGAATGTTCGCCGTTTGAAGTGGTGATGTGGATGCCGTTGGTGGACTGTTACCGAACGAAAAGTATGTTCGTGCTTCCGGTTGGCGCGGACGAACAATGGCGCGATCGGATGCACGAGTTTGCCGAGAAAGGAACCGAAAGTTTGTTTCGCGCGATCGAACCTGAAGTCGCATGGCTCGAGGTTCCCTACGGCAATATTGTCGTCTTTACTCCCACCCTGATGCACGGCAACCGCGTCAATCAAGAAACGACGACTCGTTGGACGTTGAATATTCGTTTCAAAGGACTTTTTACGCCCTATTCCGACAAGCGTTTGGGCGAATATTTTGCCCCTCTTACCCTGCGTCCCGTTTCTCGCATCGCGATGAAATTCCAGCTTCCGGGAGGGTTTCATGAGTAAAAAATTGGGCTATCGCGGCTATATTGTCAGTCGTCCCGTGCGAGGAACCAGCTATCCTCACCGCGTTCAAAACTTAGTGGTTCGCGACTATGCGGCACGATACAAACTGCCCTACAAACTTAGCGCAACTGAATACGCAATGTCGGGATGTTATATGATGTTGGCTGACGCTTTAGACGAACTCCCGTCGCTCGAGGGAATTATTCTTTTTAGTTTATTTGTCTTACCCCAGCGCAAAAGTCGGCGTTTAGAAATTTACGATCGCGTCTTAACAGAAGGCTGCCAGTTACGCGCCGCTCTCGAAGAAATGATTCTTAAAGACAAAAACGATATTGAAACATTAGAAGAAATGCTCGAAACCGTTTTTACGCTGCCCGACGTTCCAATGGGAGGCTATTACTCTAAGAGTGGCGAAGGGGTTCGAGAAGATGCGTTTTGGCAAACTTTACAACAAAGCCTTTAATTGTTTGAGTTTCCAAACCAAATTCAAGAAAAAATAATTTGCGATCCGGGCGCGTTAATTTTGACCTCTAAAATTTGGCGATCGGCAAACGCTTGTCTCAACTTATCGTGCAATTCCGGCGGTGCAACAAAGAGAATAAATCCTCCTGCTCCTGCGCCCAAAAGCTTTCCTCCCCAAGCACCTACATCGAGACCCCTTTGATAAATTCGATCGATTTCTGGTTTAGAAACGCCCCCGTCTAAACTCCGTTTGGCAATCCAAGCTCGATGTAATAATTCCCCAAACTTAGAAAACGAACTATCCCCGGTTAAAATGTCCCATCCTTCATCAACCATTAGTCGCATTTGCTTCAATGTTTCAGTATTTTCTGATACTTTGTTCAATTGTTTTTCAACAACCCCAGCAGCTTTGCGACGAATCCCAGTAAAAACGATAAAAAGATGCCGTTCAAATTCGGTCAATCGTTGAGGCGAAATCGGAATTCTTGTGACGACAATATCTTCTTCTGTTCTAAACTCAATGGCATTAAATCCGCCGACCGCTGCAATGGTTTGATCTTGACAGCCTACTTTATCTTTAAGAATGTGTCGTTCGACGTAAATGGCTTCATAAGCTAAATCGAGGGGACGCAAAAACTCGCCTTTAAAGCTATGTAATGCCTGAAGTAGGGATACGGTGAAGGCAGAGGACGAGCCTAATCCCGTGAAAGCCGGAAGATCGGCGACATTATGAACCTCAATATCTTTTTCTAAACCGCATAACTTCAAACATTCTCGATAAACATTATGCTCGATGTCCTCGACTTTTTTTACGAGCTCTACTTTGCGATAAGAGACGCGAGCCGAATAGTCGAACAACGGACTTAAAAAAGGGCTAACCGTGACGTAAGAATATTTATCAATCGCCGTTGCGATCGCCGCTCCGCCGTGTTTCAGAAAATACTCGGGATAATCCGTTCCACCGCCAAAAAAACTAATCCGAACTGGAGCGCGAGAAATTAACATCTAAATGACCGGCGATCGCAAAAAGCAAAAACTCGAAACGATAAACAGTCTTTTATCCTACCATAGGACGGTGGAAAATCGGTCAATTCAATCTAAGCGAGCTGTTAGAGGGACGCGCGATCGCGCCCTCCGCCACACCCTCATCCAACGCGGCAAACGCCAAGCCCGCCAATTTTCCTGGGAAAGAACCGCCAAAGAAACCCTCAAAGCCTACCGTTCGATTTTATAGGAATTCCCACTTGGCACTCAGCCCCTCTCCCACAGAAGCCCCGGCGCGATCGCGCGACTGTTTTGTTTATAATATTTGTACGCGGCAAGTAATATAGAACCTAATTTTTATGCCCTATAGTAAATTCACCCTCAGTAAAGCTGTAGAAGATTTTCAACTCACACTCATTGAAAGCGATCGCTTTCTTCTCAATATCCCCCCAGTCGATCCCAGCACTTTGCTCAAAGATACCCTCAAAGAAACTCTGCCTTGGGCCATTGCCGTCAGTACGGAAAAAGCACGTTCTGAAGGCATCATCAACCCAGTCTTGTTAGAAGTAAAACGTCAACTCAACGGACAAATTAGTATCTTCTCTGGCGAAGAGTTCAACGTGCAACCAGATGTCGATCTGACGGGCTATGTTGATTTTTTAATGAGTCGTTCTCCAGAGCAATTGTATATTAAAGCCCCTGCCGTAGTACTGGTAGAAGCCAAGAAGGAAGACCTTAAACCCGCTCTCGGACAGTGTTTGGCCGAAATGGTGGCAGCTCAACGCTTTAATCAACAGAAGCAGCAGCCCATCTCAACGATTTATGGAACGGTGACGAGTGGTACGGTTTGGCGGTTTCTCAAACTAGAAGGACAAACCGTTACCATCGAGCTAACCAACTATTCACTACCGCCAGTCGAGCAAATTTTAGGTTTTCTGGTGTGGATGGCGGTCAGTGGCTGAGGTTTGAGAGGGAATTTGACTGGGGTTGGAGAAGACTGCCAAAGAAACCCTCAAAGCCTACCGTTCAATTTTATAACGTTACGTGAAACTCCAAAATCAACATAACACATCTAATTTCCAAAAGTCCTGCCCTATCTATATTTTTAATTTTTAATTCCAGATTAAGACCCTCGAATCGCCTTCAAAAACTCCGTCACCGCGTCATATTGGTCGAAATAAACAATATAGCGAGCCAACATCCCAATCTCTAAATCGGGCAATAACTTACTGCGGTTAACTTGTTGATAATCCCCGTCCAAACAATAGAGACTCAATGCCCCATCTTCCCAAAACCAAACTTCAGAGACTCCAAGGCGCTTGTGAAACTCCAACTTATCGAGTCCGCCACTTGTAAAAATAACCTCAATAACCAAGTCTGGATTTTCCTTCTTAGTGCCAATATTGTAAGACTCATCAAGTTCTTTTCTAGCCCTTTGAGCTTCGCCACCCAACGTAGGAGCGCCTCTCCCATAAAAACGAATTTCTTTCTCTCTCATATAAGCTTCCAAAAGCAGACCGATTGTCCTTTTTATATCTTCATGTTCTGGGCTAACCGTCATAATTTCTAAAATTCCATCGAGATAGAAGAGTTTCACGCCAGCCGTGCTTGAAAAAGCTGCGTCTAATGTCTCTAATTGAGACCAGCTTATCCCCGTCAGGACGATTGCGCGATCGCGCTTTTCTATTCGATCTAAAATTGCGCTCATATCAATATTCCTTGAGATACATTAGTTTTCTAATTTCATTACGATTCCTTCGCGTCGCGACCCGGCGCTTTGTTTAATTTTATAATAATCCCAAAAGGAAGACTTAAGGTAATACCAAATCCGCACCCTAAAGAAGGTGTTCCCAAAGATGGTTCCGATCCTGTTCTGGTGTTCCCTCGTCATCGATATATACCTTCACTCAACCGGATTTGGTATAATTCGCGATCGCGCCCTCCGCCACACCCTCATCCAACGCGGCAAACGCCAAGCCCGCCAATTTTCCTGGGAGAAAACCGCCAAAGAAACCCTCAAAGCCTACCGTTCGATTTGATGACTATTGAACCTCTCTAGACATTCCTTCGGGGATTGGGCAATAATCAGGTTCAGCACTGCTAATGGCTTCTTTCATAAAGACCTCGAACCTACTCTCGGACAGTGTTTAGCCGAGATGGTAGCAGCCCAACGCTTCAATCACCAGAAGTAGCAGTCCATCTCAACAATCTACGGGACGGTAGCGAGCGGTACGGTTTGGCGGTTTCTCAAACTTGAAGGGCAAACGGTTACGATCGAGCTAACCGATTATCCACTCCCGCCGGTGGAGCCAATTTTGGGCTTTCTGGCGTGGATGGCGGTCAGTGGCTGAGGTCTAAGAAGGCGTTTAATCGGAGTTTGTGTTAAATTTGTGTCGGGTATGGGGAAGAAGACGCGATCGCCCATCGAAACCCAAAGGGATTTCCCCTGCTATCGAGGGACTTATCCGACGCGATCGCGCGACTGGAAATCAACCTAAGCAGACTGGTACAATTTCCTTTAGCTTTGTTGACGAGCAGACAAAGTGGGACGTGCTGGCTGCGACCTGTTGGTTATGCCTTCACCTTACGAAAGCCTCTCTCTAGTTTAGTTTTACTGGAACTTTGGCTGATGAAGAAAGCAGTTCTTGTCATTAAAGCGAAAAACGTCCATTTACGCTGAGTGTGGAATTGTGGTGAATAAAGGAGGGGCAAGAAAAATTCAAAATCTTAGCTTAGGTATAGTTTGCCCAATGGCAAATGAAGCTAATTTTGCAACCCAATTTGTCGAGGAGACCCTAGAACAGTGCGAAGGATTTGCTTCCGTCACTTTTTTCGCCATTATCGATCGCGCCAGTCATGACAATACCCGAGAAATCTTATCGGCTCTCGCAGAGGTAGACTCTAGACTCAATGTCGTTTGGTCGCCCGAAAATCGTTGTGTCGTCGATGCGTATGTTCGAGGCTATAGAGAAGCCATTGATGCAGGATGCGATTGGATTTTGGAAATTGATGCGGGTTTTAGCCATCAACCCTCAGACATTCCCCAATTCTTTCAAAAAATGCTTCAAGGCTTTGACTGTGTTTTCGGCAGTCGATTTTGCAAAGGAGGGAAAATTAGTAACAGTCCCCTCAGCCGTCGCTTGGTTAGTTTGGGAGGAACCCACCTAACAAATTTGCTTTTAGGCACGAGACTGAGCGATATGACCAGTGGATTTCAGATGTTCGCTAATCCGGCTCTCCAGTATGTTTTGAGCCAAGGAATAAAATCTAGATATCACTTTTTTCAAACTGAAATAAAATTTCACTGTCGTCATCTTAGAGTAGCTGAAGTCCCCATCCATTACCAAGCTGCCAGTCCCAGCGTTCGCGGCAAAGCAATTAAAGATGCTTTAAAAAATCTCTGGTCATTATTTATGAAAAGAAATTTGAGGAGAAGAAAAATTGGCAAGAACCAATTGAACAAAGCTCCACACAAAGATTAAACACAAAATTATGACACAAGAGCCAAAAATTGCCATACTTGTTACTTCCATTGCACCGCCCAATGACGTTTTATCTCAACTGGCTGTGGGCGCAGAACGAGAAAAATGGGAATTTATCGTTATTGGAGATTTAGCCAGTCCCTCAGATTTCCATCTCGAAGGCTGCGATTTTTATAGCATTGAGCGCCAGTTGGAAAGCGATTTTAAGTTTGCTAAGCTTTGTCCGACTCGACATTATGCCCGTAAAAATATTGGCTACCTTCTCGCGATCCAAAATAAGGTATCTATCATTATCGAAACCGATGATGATAATATCCCGCGCGAAGAGTTTTGGCAGCCTCGCACCCGAAAACAAGAAGCTAAAATCGCAAGAAATATGGGCTGGACTAATGCCTACAGATATTTCACCGAGGCGAATATCTGGCCCAGAGGGTTTCCGTTGGATGCTATTGTTAACGAACGACCCGATTGGGATGCTCTGGAAGTTGGACGAGTAGATTGTCCAATTCAACAAGGTTTGGCTGATGAAAACCCTGACGTTGATGCAATTTATCGCTTAATTCTGCCTTTGCCACAAAACTTTAGGACAGACAGGAGACTTGCACTAACTCGAGGTTCCTGGTGTCCCTTTAATAGCCAGAATACAACTTGGTGGTCTGACGCATTTCCTCTACTTTATCTTCCCGCCTATTGCTCTTTCCGCATGACAGATATCTGGCGCAGTTTTGTGGCTCAGGCGATCGCTTGGGCAAATGATTGGTCTATATTATTCCACGAACCGACCGTCTGGCAAGACCGAAACGAGCATAACTTGATGAAGGATTTTGGTCAAGAAGTAGAGGGGTATCTTAAAAATCGCGAAATTTGTGAAACTTTAGCGGCGTTGAAACTAGAGTCTGGTACAGATAAACTGATGGATAATATGCGTATATGTTACGAAAGCTTGGTTAAAATTTCCGCGATCGCCCCAGAAGAACTCGAACTTCTTGATGCTTGGCTTGGAGATTTGGAATTCTTAATATCATAGAGTATCTCGACTTCCCGGGCGATCGCATCTCAGTTACGCCAGTCGCTACAGCGAAGGTAAACTCCCCGCGTAATGGGTAATTGATGTCGATCGCTGTTGCCGACGAAGCGCTTTATATACCGACGGATCGCGCCCATACTTCGCAACTTTTTCCCTGAATTTCACAATTCCCGGATGAGGAGCCTTTTGCCGCTCTTCGTATTGCTGCTGGCTCCAGTCTAACCACTCCGAAAAATATCGACCAACCTTTTCGCGATCGCTACTTTTTATGCCGGATTCCTCCATAATACCTTACAGACTAAAAGCATAAGCATTCCTTCTTTGTCCTGTTGGCTATTGAGCAGGCAAGAGCAATTCTACTAAGATACAGTCTAAGTAGAATGTAGTAGGCTGGCAAGCTTAAAAAGTGAGTTGAGAATTTTCTCAAATGCCTATCTGGTCGTCTATCTAGGAAAATTTTACCCCCAGTTTTAAGCAAGCCCGAGCTAGTAGGGTGGGTTAGGCGATCGCAACCCCACTCTATTAATTTTCCCTTAAAGTTGCCTTGCCCACCAATACCTGCCTACCCCTATCTTACGCGATCGCGAGCGAACCGTTAAGTAGGTGGGCGTAATTAAAAGAACAATATCTCCAGCTAAAACCCTTACCTGGCAAGGAATACGGTTTTCGAGGTTATGCGTTTATTTTTGCCCACCTACTTAGCTCCCTTGATTGGCTGTAAATAGTCTGAAATTCAACACCAAATCAAGTATCTAGCAATGCTGAAACCTCTATCGATGAATCTCGATATGTTAGATTGACATATTGGCTACCAAGAAAAGGTGGGCAAGGAAATTTGCTTTTTTATTGATATCGGAAGTTTTTTGTCCTTGCCCACCCTACGTTCTATGTTCTAGTAGATTACAACCGCTCGGCAACGCGAGTTAACAATTGATTCGATCGCGCGACAAAATCGGTCATACTCTCTGCTGTAAACCCTTTCTGCGAGAATAGCGCCAAGTCGTAAACGTGCTGGCACATCGCAGCGGTTAATTCCTCAGAAGAAGATGGTCCGCCACCTTGAATAATTCCCCCTTGACCAATTTCTACAAGCTTTTGAATCATGGGATGAGACGTATTCACCAACAGCGTATGTTCTTCAGGAAATTGTACGTTTTGTTGTTGCAATAGCGCTGTCATTTCTTGGAGGCGACGCATCTGTTCGGGAAGAATGACCATTGCCGGCGGCGCATTCTTGGGATTTTCCGACTTTAGCGATTCGGTGCGAATCGTAACCTTGGGATTATTGAGCGCTTTCTCGAACAATTCCTTAACTAATTCACTGCGGGTTTTATTAGTTTTGGGATCGACAATTTCGCTCGTTTTATCGTCGTCGAGAAGGGTATCTTCGAGTTCGGCATCGACGCGAGAGAATTGTACGTCGCTATATTCCCGTTCGAGGAAGGGAATAAAATAGTTGGTGTCGATGAACGAGTCCATATATAGGACTTCTAAACCCTGGTTTTTATACAGTTCGACGTAGGTCGCTTGGGTTGCAGGGTCGGTACAATAATAAACGCGATTCTCGTGACGTTCTTTGTTGCGATCGCGGTATTCTTGCAACGTGGTATACCCATCGCCAGTCCCACCGTCCTCATTGGGAGTTGCTTCTTGCCAAACGTCCCCTTCTGCTGTCTGCACTTCGACTTTGGGTTGTTCTTCGCTGGGTTTCGCTCCTTCATAGGTACTGCGGAAGATGATAATGTCTTCCACTTGCTTCTTGAATTTCTCGTCCTTGAGAGAACCGAACTTGACAAAAGTACCAACATCCTGCCAGCAGCGAATGTATTCGGTACGGCTTTCGCTGTAGAGCGATTTGAGGCGATCGCCGATTTTTTTGGCGATATAATCGGTGATACGGCGAACGGTACGGTCGTTGGTTAGCGCGCTGCGAGAGACATTGAGGGGAATATCGTTACTGTCGATGACCCCGCGCAACGGCATCAGGAAGTCGGGGATAATCTCTTCACAGTGGTCGCTGACGAACACTTGATTGCAAAAGAGTTTAATCTGTCCCTTATTGATATCGACATCGGGTTTGAGTTTGGGGAAGTAGAGGATGCCGTTGAGGATGAAGGGGTAGTCGGTGTTGAGATGAACCCACAACAACGGTTCGTCTTGGAATGGGTAGAGGTAGCGATAAAATTCGAGGTAGTCCTCGTCGGTGAGATTTTGCGGCGACTCCTTCCACAACGCGCGCTGTTTGTTGATCGCTTCGCCTTCCAGTTTAATGGGGAAGGGCATAAAATCGCAGTAGGTTTTGACCAATTGCTTGACGCGCGCGGGTTCGACGTATTCCGTCTCCTCGTCCATCAGCGTGAGGGTAATAGTGGTCCCCGGGGTCGTGCGATCGCTGTCGGTTAACTCGAATTCGGGAGACCCATCGCAACTCCAATGAACCGCCTGAGACCCAGAACGATGGGACAGGGTCTCAACTTCGACGCGCTTGGCAACCATAAAGCAGGAGTAGAATCCCAGACCAAAGTGACCGATAATTTGCTGGTCGGCACTTTTTTGATACTTTTCGATGAATTCTTCGGCACTGGAGAAGGCGACTTGGTTAATATACTTCTTAATCTCCTCTGCTGTCATGCCAATGCCGTTATCGGAAACGGAGAGGGTTTGATTGTCCTTGTCGATTTTAATCTCGATTTCGGGTTCGGGGAGGTCGCCGTCTACTTCCCCCGAATAGGAGATCATCTTCAGCTTATTGATGGCATCGACGCTATTGGAGACGAGTTCCCGCAAGAAAATCTCGTGGTCGGTGTAAAGAGATTTCTTGATAATGGGAAAGATATTCTCGGTATGGATTGTAATGTTCCCTTTTTCCAGTACGGTCATAGTTTGTAATTTTGTCTGCGATTGATTGTGTATTGTTCGTTAATTTAGCGATTATTCCCCATTTTGGCTTAGGGATTGCCTCCCGGCAGGATGCGGATTACCCTACCTATGGGAGGATGTCAGGACGCTGGCAACTGAGGCGTAACGCTGGGTTTAAGGTTTGATGACCTTCAATTCTGGTTTAGTTCGGTCGCTGACTAATATTGTTTTTCGCGTCCCGATACGCGCTATTCGCGTTTCAATCCATACAGATTGACATTAGAAATGATAAGATTGCCAGATCGCTGAGAAGGAGAATTTAAGCCGATTGTCTGAATTTGTTCGCCGCTTACAGGGAACCAATGTTATTTAATTCTTACGCCTTCATTTTTGCATTTCTACCCATTACCCTTATTGTTTTCTTCTCGCTAACTCGATTGCGATTGCTGCGGGCTGCGTTGCTCTGGTTAATGGCAGCGTCTCTCTTTTTTTATGGCTACTGGAAACCGATTTATCTCCCTTTGATGTTGGTTTCGATAGGGACGAATTATTTTATCGGGCGACGTATCGAAGGAGTTAAGCTTGCTACGCCAAAGGCAAAAACGTTGTTGATTGTGGGAGTTGGTTTTAATCTAGCACTATTGGGATATTATAAGTATGCTGATTTTTTTCTTTCGTCTCTTGGCGGATTGCTGCCTGTAACTTTCGATCGCCTGAATATTTTTCTCCCTCTAGCCATTTCTTTTTATACTTTTACACAAATTGCCTATTTAGTCGATGCCTATCGCGGCGAAACAAAGGAGTATCAGTACGATCTTTTTTCTTATACACTCTTTATCTCTTTCTTCCCTCAATTAATCGCCGGTCCGATTCTCCGCTATAACGAGCTGTTACCCCAGTTTCGCCGACTTCGCAATTTCTGTTTCAATCCTAAAAATATGGCAATGGGAGTAACATTATTTATTTTAGGACTGTTTAAGAAAGTCGCGATCGCGGATAATCTCTCGCCTTGGGTTGCACCGGTTTTCGACAATGCCAGTAACGTTACATTTCTCGAAGCATGGGTAGGCGCTTTAGCCTATACATTTCAACTTTATTTTGATTTCTCGGGCTATTCGGATATGGCCATTGGTTTGGGATGGATGTTTAATATCAATTTACCGCTTAACTTCAATTCTCCTTATAAATCCATTTCAATTATTGACTTCTGGCGGCGCTGGCATATTACACTGTCTCATTTTTTGCGCGATTATCTTTATATCCCGCTGGGAGGAAATCGCTTGGGAAAAGCTCGCCAATATGCTAATTTAATCCTTACGATGTTATTAGGTGGATTATGGCACGGTGCGGGGTGGACATTTATCATTTGGGGAGGGTTACACGGACTTTTCTTGGTTATTAATCATCTATGGCGAAGATTGAGCATTGTTTTACCTAAAATGTTAGGATGGATTTTAACATTTGTAGCAGTGGTTAACAGTTGGGTTGTTTTTCGCGCGCCAACTTTTTCGGCAGGAGGGGCAATTTTACAAACAATGTGGGGCATTAAACCCCTGACCGTTCCCAGTGCCTATCAGGGGTTATTGAAGCCGGTTTCGGGAATTTTAAATTTAAAGTTTCAAAGCTGGCAAGATTTAATCTATTTTCCCGAGTTAGGCGGTCAGAAGAGTGTTTTAGTTTTATTAGGGTTGCTGATTTTCGTCGTAGTTGTGCCTAATACTCATGAAGTGATGAATAAATTTAAACCCAGTTTGTGGATTGCGATCGCGGTTGGAACTCTAGCGACTTTTTGCTTTCTATCGCTCAATCGAGTTTCGGAATTTTTATATTTCCAGTTTTAAAAGCTATGCTGAAGAAACATCAAAAGTATATTTTTATTTTAACGATTGTGATTGCCATACAATTGGCATCAATATTTTCTTTCAATTGGGCAATCGATCCCTACAAAATCAGTAATTTCATCAAAATCCATAAATTCAATCAAGCTAAACCCGAAGTTACGAAACAAGCGCGCCTTTTTAAAGCTGTTGAAATTATTCGTAAAACTCCCAACCTCGTACTTTTGGGTTCTTCGAGAACCGACTTGGGATTAGATGCGAGCTACTTTCAAGAAGAAAGGGCTTACAATTTGGGGATTTTAGGCGCGAATATGTATGAAGTCTTGCGCTACTTCCAACACGCGATCGCGAATCAACCCGACCTCAAACAAGCTATTTTGGGGATTGATTTTTTTATGTTCAATCAAACTCGAAATCCTCAAATTGATTTTCGAGAAGACCGTTTAGAAAAAACTCATCTTATTCTTCCCGACTTATTTAATACAACCTTCTCTCTCAACGCGATCGCGGCCAGTTTTGCAACGGTAAAATCTAATCGAGAAGACCCTAAGTTCGACCCCTATGAAGAAAGTGGCTTGAGAAACAACCGCAATTATATCAAAAGCGAACTGCCTCAAAAGTCGATTATCAAAGGATTTCAGCTTTCGGTTAACAAGTTTTTGGACGACCCAGTTTTATATGGAAACTATCGCCTTTCAAAAGAACAACTGCAGCATTTAAAAACTTTCGTCGAACTGTGTCAGCAAAAACACATTGACTTCCAAATCTTTATTTCTCCCGCCCATGCCGTACAATGGGAAACGATTCGTGCGGCTGGACTGTGGGATATTTTTGAAGAGTGGAAGCAAGAGGTTGTAAAAATTGCGCCGGTTTGGGACTTTTCGGGTTACAATAGCATTACGACCGAACCCGTCAGCGATACGATGGAGAATTATCTTGATAGTTCTCATTACGCACAAAATGTAGGCGATTTAGTTTTAAATCGAATTTTACAAAATCGAAAAGAGCGAATACCGCTTGACTTTGGGACATTATTAACGCCAGGAAATGTAAAAAGTCATATTAAAGAAATTCAACGCGATCGCGAAAGTTGGTTAAAAAAGAAGCCCGATCTTGAGAAGCGTTTCTTTATCGACTAATTATTCATTATTCATTATTCATTATTCATTATTCCTAATATGCTTCAACCCCAAGAACGCAGACACCCCCAAGAAAAGCGCGATCGCGAAATAGTCGATCGCCTCCTTAACGAAGGGAAAAGCGATTATAACCTCGCAGAATTAGCCCGACTGCGCGTCCGCTATCAAGGATTTCCCGGCGCGCGGGCGATTCAAAATGACCTTAAAAATCTTTTGATTCAATGGGGATTAACGGAGGAAGAATTGTTTGCTCGAGCGCGCCAACTGCACAAAAACGGACTTTACCGACGCGATCGCCACGGCAATGCCGAAGATTGGAATTAGTCAATTATCGGTAAATATAGCAGTTTTCAAATGGATGAGGCATAAGAGATCCCCCCTAACCCCCCTTAAAAAAGGGGGGAACCGCGCCCATAAATAAGATTAATTTCCCAATAATCGGCGCGTTTCTTGGGCTGCTGCTGCCATTGCTTCTTGGGGACTCATACGATCGGTCAATGCGGCACTAAGGTAACGTTGTAAAATATCCGAAGCTTGGGCATATTGGGCAATAGGGGGGCGCAAGGCTGAATTTTCGATGGCGTTGAGAAGTTCGGGATAATGGGAATATTTAGCAACAACTTGGGGGTCGGTAAATAAAGATTTGAGACTGGGAACGTAGCCAAAATTGAGGGTGAATTGGCGCTGAACCGATTCGCTGCTGAGGAAACGAATAACGCGCCATGCTTCGTCGGGATGCTGGCTGGTTTTAGCAATGCCAAAACCCCATCCTCCCAAACAAGAACCGCTTTGTTCTCCAGGCGCATGAACCATCGGTTTGATGCCAAATTTGCCCTGAATGGGAGAATTGGTTTGTGAGGCAAAACCGACAACATAGGGCCAATTGCGCAAAAAAGCCGCCCGACCGTTTTGGAAAATTAAGCGGGTTTCATCCTCAGCAAACGTGGTAACATCGGGAGGAGAAATGCCTTGTTCGATGGTCGATCGCAGAAATTCAACCGCCGCGATCGCTTCATTGCTGTCGAGTCCCACCTCCAGCGTCTCGGGATTTACCCAAAATCCGCCATACCCTTGTAACACTTCCACAAACATCGCCGCCACACTTTCGCTTTGTTTGCCCTGCCAAATATAGCCCCAAGGTACGTCCTGTGTCTGTTGCAGTTCCTTGGCAGTTTCCATTAACTCGCTGAAGGTTTCCGGGGGACGCTTGCCCGCAGCCGCGAGGAGATCGGTACGGTAGTACAACATTCCTCCGTCGGATCGAAAGGGCATTCGATAAAGGCGACCTCGGTAGATTCCACCAGCCACATCGCCTGCTAGGTGTTGTTCTTTGAGTTCTTCAGGGGAAACGCGGTCGTCGAGGGGCAACAACCAACCCGCCGCCGCGAATTTGGGAACCCAAACGATATCCATATAAGTGAGGTCGTAGGGCGAATTTCCCAGGAGGAAGGAGGAGGTGTAGAGGTCTTCAATTTGGTTGCTGGCGTTGGGACCTTCGATGAGTTGGAGGTCGATATCGGGGTTTTCGGTCTCGAATTGTTCGACGAAAGGCTTCCACTGCGCCGCTTCGAGGGCTTGGATGAGGATGGTAACGGTGACGGGTTCTGTGGGAATGGCGGGTCGCGCAAAGAGGTGGATGGTCGCGATCGCGGCCATCATAACGAGAAGCGATCGCACAAATTTCCGGCGCGATCGGGCTTTCCGTTGGCTGAGTTGTTGCCGAATGCTCATTAAGTTGAAAGATTGGGGAGAGTTCTATTCTCTCTCGAAATTGTCAGGTTTGTCGGTACAATAGAGGGCAATGTAAAGAAAGTTAAAATAAAATTATATAAATCAAGATTAAGTTAATGCAGGAGGCAAACCTAAAGTTACATGGCTGTAAGAGATGCGTTTGATCGATTAATAATGAATAATTAATAATTAATAATTAATGCATTGGCTCTAAGGCCTCTTCGTAGAGGAAGAAAAGGACACGCGCCAGAGAGGTCTCACGGAGCTTACAAAGTGCGGAAGCGGCTTCCGCCCACAGCCCCTCCTATGATTGCCGTGAGTTGTCCGTATCGGTCGTAGATTTTCCTCGATCTAAATCATCTTCTTTTAAGGAGAAGCAATTATTCATTATTCATTATTCATTGTAAATCGACGCTTTACAATTAAATTGATTATTTACGATCCTATTAAGGAGGTTATATTAGAATGGAAAAACTAGAATGGTATCGATCTTGCGTTCAACAGGTTTTGGAGGAATACGCGAGTCTTTCCCCCGACGATGGCGAAGTAGACACCGAACGAATCTTTGATACCCAACGAGACCACTATCAAATCGTTTACACCGGTTGGAAAAATCGGCGACGAATGTATGGTTGTGTCTTGCATTTAGATATAAAAGATGGCAAAATTTGGGTGCAGCACGATGGAACTGAAATCGGGATGGCCGATGAATTAGCAAAATTAGGCATTCCTAAAGAAGATATCGTTTTAGCGTTTCAAGAACCTTTGGTTCGACCGTATACGGGGTTTGCAGTAGGTTGATGGGAATCAAAGAAAATCGAGGATGTGCCATTGCGGGCGGCGATCTCAGAACCGTTGAAGCGGGAAAGATTGCCTTTGAACGGGGGGGAAATGCTTTTGATGCCGCGATCGCCGCATCCCTTGCTGCTATGGTAAGCGAACCGACCCTTACTTCTGCGGGCGGCGGCGGTTTTCTACTAGCACATACAGCAGAAAAGCGCAATATTTTGTACGATTTCTTCACGCAAACGCCGCGTCAAAAAAGACCGCTGTCCGAGATTAATTTTTATCCCGTTGAAGTCAACTTTGGCGATGCCCTTCAAACCTTCCATATCGGTCTTGGTTCGATGGCAACTCCGGGCAATTTAGCCGGACTATTTGTCGTTCACGAGCAACTCGGTCGTTTGCCTTTTCATCTTATCGCAGAACCGGCAATTCAGTACGCTGAAGAAGGAATTCCCGTGAGTCCGTTTCAAGAGACTTGTATCAATCAATTTCTACACCCCATTTTGTTAGCAGAATCCGAAACTCGCGCTATTTTCGCCCCTCAAGGCAAGTTACTGCAAAGGGGAGAAAACTTGAGGATGAAAAATTTTGCAGCGACGCTGAGGGAGTTAGTCAAAAATGGAACGAAAGAGTTTTATCGAGGAGAAATGGCGCGACAGTTGGTTAGAGATTGCCACGAACGAGGCGGATATTTAACGATGGAGGATATGGAAAACTATCGAACCATCGAAAGAAAACCGCTGTCTATTCGCTATCGAGATTATGAAATTATTACCAATCCGTCGCCAAGTTCGGGCGGGATTTTAATTGCCTTCGCGCTGCAACTTTTAGCCAGTCTCGATGTCAATAAAATAGAATATGGCAGTCCGCAACACTTAGAATTGCTCGCCCGCGCGATGAGTTTAACTAATTTGGCTCGAAAAGATGGTTATAACGACAAAATTTATCGCGGCGATGTGGCTAAAAATTTCCTATCTCCCGACCATTTAGCTTTGTATCGAGAACAACTTAAAGGCAGCATCAATAAATTGGGAAGTACGACACATATTAGCACGATCGATAGCGAAGGCAATGCCGCAAGTATTACCACCTCCAACGGCGAAGGCTCATCTTATACCATTCCCGGTACCGATATCATGGTCAATAATATGTTGGGAGAAGAAGATTTAAATCCCCTGGGGTTTCATCATTGGCCTTGCGATCGCAGAATTTCTTCGATGATGTCGCCAACAATTATTTTGCATCGCGGCAACCCCGCATTTGTGCTGGGTTCGGGCGGCTCGAATCGCATCAGAACGGCAATTTTGCAGGTCATTTTAAATCTAATTGACTTTAAACTTCCCCTAGAAGAAGCAATTGAAAATCCGCGCGTTCACTGGGAAAATGGTATTTTTAATATCGAACCTCCCTTCTCCCACAACGAAGTGGATAGACTGCAACTCCCCGAAGAGACAGAAGTCGTATTATGGAAGGAAAAAAGTATGTTTTTTGGCGGCGTTCATGGGGTGGGACGAACCCAGGAGGGACAAATTGTCGGGGCTGGGGATGTACGGCGCAAGGGAGCCTTCGCGATCGCGTAATGTCTAAATAAGCTGTTGAGCATTGAGAGCATAGAACTTAAATTCTCCCAAAGGTAATAGGCGATCGGTAATCGGTAATGCGTGGAATCCCCAATTTAAATCGTGTCAGCTTATTAATTGATTAATATAGGTCTAAGACCTCTTCGTAAAGGAAGAAAAGGACACGGGTATCGAGGAAACCTTAATATCGTGCGTTGTCCGGGCGCGCTCGTAGATTTCCCTCGCTCTAAATCTTCTTCTTTTAAAAAGAGGCAATTATTCATTATTCATTGTTCATTATTCATTGTGAATGAGTCTTTCAAAACCGCGCTGAATGCGAAATAGAAGCCAAAGGCACGATTTTTCGTCTTCCACGAGAAATTTGTTGTCTGTTGCCTTACGGAGTCACGCTCCAGATACGGACGTTGCATAAAACGTCTCTACTCATTCACATCTTGACGTGAATTCAAAATTCTTCCCACAAACAGAATATCTCGTGCTAAGATACCTGACCAAGGAGTCAAAAAAGCTCTCAGTTCGCTAAAATCTGAATTTAACCTTTAACATTGCTCCACTGCCTCGGATGGATTTGACCGATTGCTACCGTTTGTTGGAATTAAAAACAGATGCTCGACGGGAAGAAATAAAAGCATCCTACCGGCGCTTAGCGCGTCAATATCATCCCGATGCTAATCCAACAAAAGGCAAAGAAACCCACCTGCGATTTATTCAACTGACAGAAGCCTATAAAATACTGTTGCAGTCCGTTCATCAGGCGCAAACCCTCCCCATCTCCCCACCGGTTCCCCCACCAGCAAAGACGACAGTTCGACACAAACCCTCTACTGTTCCTCGAATTCCGAATCTGTCGCCTCAAGAGCAAAAGTTGAAATTAGAGGCTTATCAATTGCTGCAACAACTATTGCCAAAGAAACGATTTGCTCGAGCCATTGCGCTAACAGAAGGGTTAGCCTATCGTTTCCCCCTCGACTCGGAAATTCGTCAGTGGCAAGCGATCGCGTATCAGCAGTGGGGACGGCAATCGATCCGCGATCGCGCGTTTGAGAAGGCGAAAATTTATTTAAATAAGGCCCTGCGTCTCGATCCTCGCAATCGTTCCCTGGCAGCGGAAATTCAACGAGATTTTCGGCGAATCGATTCTTTTGCTAAAACTTAAATAGGACTTACGCACAGCCACCCAATGTAGGGTGCCGTTAGCGCAGCGTAACGCACCGTTACTGCTAGCGTCGCTGCGTAAGTTCTGTTAAAGGAAGAGTTGATTTCGTCTCAGTAAGTTCTCCCATGCAGCAAACTTCTTTGAATCTCGTCGCGATCGCGATTTTTTTGATGACTTTATCGGTGTTATTAGGGCCGTTGATTCATCTCTCTCCTGCGGTCCCTGCCGTGGCGACGCTGACCCTTTTGGGGCTGGCGACGGTGGATACCCTAAACTTTAAGGGACGGGGCGTGACGCTGCTGCTAGATGCGGTTGCGAGGCTATCTGGGGAATACCGCGATCGCGTTCTCCATCACGAAGCAGGACATTTTTTGACCGCTTACTTTGCGGGGATTCCCATTGAAAGTTATACGCTAAACGCTTGGGATGCTTTAAAAGAGGGAAATCCAGGAACCGGAGGCGTAGTCGTTGATACCGACAAATTATTTAAAAACCGCATCCCGGCGGCTGAAACTCGTTTATTTGTCGATCGCTTCTGTACGGTGTGGATGGCGGGAATTGCAGCCGAACAGTTGATTTATGGCGATGCTGAAGGGGGGGAAGACGACCGACAAAAGGTGACGCAAACGTTAGCATTTTTTGGTCGCCCGCGATCGGAGTCGTCCCAGAAGCAGCAGTGGGGACAACTACAAGCGAAAACCGCACTGGAAAAACACCGGTCGGCCTACGATGCTTTAGTTGAAGCAATGCGCAACCGAACGAGTGTTTCTGAATGCTATCAAATTATTCAGCAGCACGTTGAGGTGGGCGATCGCGTTTGACTAAACTGGGTTTTAGGTTTTAGGTTTTAGGTTTTAGGTTTTAGGTTTGTTGACCAAGGACAAATGACAAATGACCAACTGCGCGATCGCGTCCTCGCTTGGTTAGCCGAAAACGTTCCCCCCTCCCGCGTACGCCATATCCTGGGAGTCGAACAACTCGCCTGCGAACTCGCGCGCCATCATAACCTCGACGAAAATAAGGCACAAACCGCCGGTTTAATGCACGATCTCGCCAAATATTATAAGCGCGATCGCCTCCTAGAAATGGCCCGCGCCGACGGCATCGAAATCGACCCGGTATGCGAAGCGAACCCCCACCTCCTTCAAGCCGATGTGAGTGCCATCGTCGCTCGAGACGAGTTCGGCATCAAAGACGAAGAAATTTTACAAGCCATCGCCAACCATACTCTCGGACAACCCCACATGAGTCCCTTGAGTTGCGTCGTGTTCGTCGCCGATGCCCTAGAACCGAGTCGCGGAGAGACTCCCGAACTCGAAGCCATGCGTCAAACCAGTCAAGAAGACTTATACAAAAGCGTTTGGCAGACGGGAGACTATACCCTTCGTCACCTACTAGACAGCCGTTGCCTCATCCATCCACGCGCGATTTTAACCCGGAATTGGGCGATCGCGCAGTCGAATTGCAAACAAAACATTAAGAAAAACCACTTTGACCGAACATCTGGCTGAGCCTTCGTTAGGATCGAACAGTATGCTTGGGGAGGGAGCGATAACCCGAAACCGAACTTTAAGAAATTCGGCCCCAACCTACCCTTTACTTTCGCTCGCGGTTCTCAACCCCCCACATTCGGTCTAACCTGTCAAAATTAAGATTCAAAAACTGCATGAGAGAACGACATCAACTAGAGACACTATCGACAGAAAGCGAATCCCATCAAGGGCAAGAAGCCGACTCCGCACGCGATCTCGCTTGGACAATGGCAGATGCGGCAGACGACCGCAAAGCCGCCGATATCGTCCTGCTGAATGTCGCTCGGGTTTCCTATCTAACAGATTACTTCGCCATCGCCACGGGATTTTCCAAAACGCAAGTCAGGGCGATCGCCGATTCCATTGAAGATAAAATCGAACAAAAGTGGCAAAAAAAACCCCTACGAGTCGAAGGACGCTCGGAAGGGAGTTGGATTTTGCTCGATTACGGAGAGGCGATCGCTCATGTTATGCTGCCAACAGAACGCGAATTTTATAACCTAGAAGCGTTCTGGTCCCACGCCGAACGCCTCGAATTTCAAGCATCCAGCATCCCAGGAGAGTAGTATTGATGAGGGAACCTCCAACAGGGGTTTGTCCCGTTCCCAGCGAACAGCAGCCGGTCAACGAGTACGAACAGCTCAAGGAGTCTTCCTTATTTTGCTGGCCGACTTTGGAGGTGGGAGTTTACACGCGCAAGCTGATTTGGGTCTGGCTGTGGGGATGGCTCGTTGCCGGTCCGATTGCGGCGGCGAGTTTTTCGCCCCCCCAGCAACCGCTACGATTTGTCCTGTCCGGTGGCGGCGGCGCTTTGATTTTTGCGATTCTAATTCTGCTGCGTCTTTATTTAGGTTGGTCTTATGTGCGCGATCGTCTCAGTCGAGAAACAGTTTTCTACGAAGAGTCGGGGTGGTACGACGGACAAACCTGGCCGAAACCGCCAGAAATGTTAACGCGCGATCGCCTAATTGTTGCCTACCAAGTACAACCCCTGCTCGACCGTCTCAAGCGCAGTTTCGCCATAGTCGCGCTTCTTATTGGCATCGGGAGTTTGGCGTGGTGGACTTCTTAGCTTTATATTTAAATTCAAATACAGGAAAATTGAAAATCGAATGACGAGGGGAAAACGCACGTATCCACCCGCGCTGGAAATCGACCTATTAAGAGAAGGGATTCTTGAATCCAAGCATACTGCCTATGCCGTCGTCTGCGATCGCCGGGGTCGAATTTTATGCGCCGCTGGAAATTTTGAAAGTTCGACATTCATTCGTTCGGCACTCAAACCGTTTCAGGCCCTCGCTGTAACCAGTGCGGGAACCCTCGAGCGCTTCGCCCTCAACGATAAGGATCTCGCCATTATGTGCAGTTCCCACCGAGGAACCATCGCCCACGCTCGCCAGGTCTTTAGGGTTCTCTGGCAATGCGATATCGATCCCTCCGCTCTGCAATGCCCAACTCCCGAAGGCAAGCAAACGCCGCTACAACACAACTGTTCGGGGAAACACGCGGGAATGCTCGCCGTCTGTCGGCAGCGCGGGTGGCCGGTGGATCTCTATTTGCGGCGATCGCACCCCGTCCAACAGTTGATTATCGATAAGGTGGGAGAACTTCTGGGAATGCCAGGAGAGGAGTTTATTCGCGCTCGAGACGACTGCGGCGCGCCGACGTATTCAATGCCGCTCAATCAAATGGCAACGCTTTATGCTCGACTCGCCTCGGGAGATAATCTGGACTTGGAACGCATTGTCCGCGCGATGGTTTATAATCCGGCGACTATTGCAGGGGAGGGAATGTTCGATACTGAATTGATGCGCTTGAGCGAGGGCGAATTGGTGAGTAAATCTGGGGCGGAAGGCATTCAGTGTATCGGTCGCGCGGGCGAGGGGTTGGGTTTGGCGATTAAAGTTCTCGATGGCGCGAAACGAGCGAAATATGTCGCAGCGATTCAAATTCTGAAACAACTCGGTTGGTTGCCTCCCGATACGGCGGAGGTTTTGGGCGATCGGTTTATGACGTTAAGCGATTGCAAGCGTTTGGAGGCGATCGGAGAACTGGCACTCTCGTAGACGACCGTTGTAATCCAGCAATGATGCCTTAATGATTGACGGGGAGATGGGGAGATGGGGAGATGGGGAGACTGGGGGACTGGGGGACGGGGGGATAGACCGATAACTAATTTAGATGCGTCTTAGCTTAATACACCGCTTCGCGCATTGATTAATCAGGTTTGCCGCTTTGTGCAGCAAGCCCTATTTAGGGTTTTTATGGCGTTCTCTAAAAAGAGAATGCTCTACTCCTCTCAAGAATAGAGTTCCCCTCTACAAAGCCGGGACTTACGCAGTCGCGCCCTATCTCGTGGCAATAGTACGTTACGCTGCACGCTTCACACCCGACTGAAATCAATGACTCCATCTCTCTCAACCTTATTCCTTTTCAAACAAGTTCGCAGGCTGGCATTCAAACAGTTCGCAGAGTTGGGCTACTCTGACAAACATCTGTACGCCGCCCCTACTTTTTTCCCAATTCCGAATGGTAGACACATCAACGTCCAGCATTTGCGCCATTTGACGTTGAGTTAGACCTTTTTTTTCCCGAAGTTTGAAAATTCTCGAAACAAATCTTGAGAACTGAGGTGAAGCGGGAGTTTTGGGCAAGTGTCATAAGTAATCTATTTTGTGTAATACCAGATTGACATGAAGCTGCACAGAATCAAGTAGGGTGTGTTAGCGGAGCGTAACACACCATTACTGCACAGAATCAAGTAGGGTGTGTTAGCGGAGCGTAACACACCATTACACTCA
>JAXHVQ010000044.1:0-40039 GCA_034189065.1 Cyanobacteriota bacterium | reverse complement strand
GGGCATAAATAAATGTTAAAACTCAGAATCCAAAAATGAAGCTGAAAGCCAGCTAAAACAAGGATCTCACAACAAATTAATCTCAATCGCTATTTGACGGATAATTACGCCCACCTACTTAGTCGTTCCCATGATATGAGTTCCCGAAAAGTGGTTTCCTCCTCGGAACCAATAGCCTCGATCCTTGTACTCGAAATAGGCAGGATCGTCGTCATTGTAGTGGGTACAATCTTCCGCTCCCAAGCGTTTGAAGATCGTTTGGGATAGATCCCGGGCGTAAGCAAATGTCTTTTTGCAGTAATCGGGTAAGTCAAAATGAATCACGGGACGATAATTACCCAGTTTGTCTACATATTGCGCGTCGATAGCTACTTTGTTGTTCGGATCTGCGGGTAATTCGCACATAAATGCGAGTAGTAGCTGCCGCGAAATTTGACTAATCAATTCCTGGCGCAGTTCTGTCCCATACTTGCCTTTGTTATCCACTGCATCTTCTACTACGTCAGTAGCGCCCGTACCAGACCATCCCCAACCGTCATTGTGGATATCCATCGCGAACGCACATTGTTGGTTGCGAAAAGTACCTCTGCGAAAGGTATTGATTCCCGATGTAACTAGCGGACCTCGCATGGTACCAGTCACTTCTGGCATCAAAGCCCAAGCTAAAAGGAAGGGATGGTCCATGAGATTGCAGCCCATCAGTCCGCTGGTGCTTGGCAGGTCAGAAGCTAGCATTAACTTGGCATTTTCTACCGCACCGGCTGCTAGGACAAATACATTTCCTTTGGCCGTTCCAACGGTATGCTCGGGAGAGTTTGGATTTTGGTAGTGTTTAAAGTCAATACTGGCGACGCGGGCGTTTTCGCCAATGTTCACCTTATAGGCTACAGCCTGGGGAAGTAATAGTACCAGGTCTTGGGGCTATAACGGACGTTTAAATGTTAACTTTTGTAAATACCGCTACTCTGGTTCTCCTTCTCGGACTTGGGGCGATAAGCAAACCTGATTATTTCTGAAAACTGGAGATTCTGGTTTGAGTATGATAAATTTTGAGTTGACTGATGTAGCGAGCAACAGAAAACATGGAAGCAATCGGCATTCATCATATCGCAATAATTTGCTCAGATTATGAAATCTCAAAAATGTTTTATATAGATATATTAGGGTTTTCTGTCGTCAGAGAAACCTATCGAGCATCCCGAAATTCCTATAAACTTGATTTATCTATTCCTGGTGTGGGAATGATTGAACTTTTCTCATTTCCAGCTCCACCCCCTCGACCTTCTCGGCCGGAAGCTTGTGGTTTAAGGCATCTGGCTTTTAAGGTGGCAGACTTAGATAAATCTGTGGGTTTGCTAGAAGCAAAGGGAGTCGTTATTGAACCGATCAGAATTGATGAATTAACAGATAAAAGGTATACCTTTTTTCAGGATCCCGATGGATTACCGATTGAACTATATGAAAATCAAGGTATTCACGAAGCGATAGACTAATCAGCTAGTATGCTGAATATATCTACGCCAAACCTGAAGAATCACCGGACTCAATAAAGCGGCGACCGTATCAAAAGAAAATCAGAAAAGCGCTCAAACAGCAATTGCAATACATTAAAAGGAACTTGGGTTATATCGAGCAGCTTATGCAAGAAGGAGCAACTCTTGCAAGCTTGAGTCGAAGGGAATATAAAATGCTCTTAGTGGTGGGGGAAGTCTATCGCCAGCAATTGTGGAAGTTCGGGCAAGGGAAATGACGATCCTTTATTTTTGTCCAGGTACTTATAATGATTGGGGATATTAGTTATCCACTAAAAAGTTATTTTGTCCGAGATCGGCGAGCAATTTAGGATAATGGCTGGGATGGAGCGAAAAGAGACCTTGACGGAATTCGATCGCGCCGAGCTGTTGCAAGCGTTGTAAAGTGGCACGCACGGAATTTTCCTCTTCCCCCAGACTCGCCGCCAATTGAGAAAAGCCTAACTTTTCGTGCAGGACGAGGGAATATAATAAATAGCGATCGCCCATCTCCAGTTCGGGCAGTTTCGGGCGCTTAGGCCGCTCGAAAACCACGCCAGCATCCCCTTCTCCCAACGCTTCAATCCACAGCGTTCGGGCGGCGCAACTTAATCCCAAAGACAGTTCCGCTAATTCCTTAAACCGAGCTTTTATTCCCTCTACTTCGAGATCGAGCGCCACTTCAGCCGCAGCCGGTGTCAGCCACCTTTGTAAATCTTCACCCAACAATAATGGAAGTTGAAGAGTTTGCTCAAAATCCGCCTGAAGTTGGTGAGTTTTGCTTAAATATTGCCACGCCCAAATGTTGCATCCCACCAGCCAAAAATGCGCGCGGTCGTGAAATGCTGCATTTTGGAGAGCTTCAATTCCGTCTAAACCTCCAATGCAGCGTAAAAAGCAGCGCGATAAACTGGGTATAATCACGAGTTGTCGTTCTCGACCCAATTCGGCAATAAATTGTTCGACGCGGACAGCCGGTTCTGTCGTTGGCGCGCTGGGAAATTGAAGTATTTTGGGACAACTGACAAAGGCGGGAGATGCGACAAGACTTGGCAGGATAAGCTCGAGGGGCTCGATGGGCGCGCCGAGAACCGCGAGAGTATTGGGTGCATCCTCATCTTCTACCCAGCGAGCGATTGGGGACGCGATCGCCTCGGTTAGACTCTCCCCATACGCTTGCGGAAGGGGCAAGACATTCGTTGCCTGTTGAAGGCGAGCTTTTGAGTCTTCTGAGAGGGCTTTAGTAACGTTTTGTGACTCGGTTGTGCGGGTTGGCGGTGCAAACCAGGCTTTGAGTCGAGCGAACCCCAATACCATGCTTGGTGAGTTAAATCTGAGTTTATGCTACTACAAAAATAAATTTATTTGGATTTTTTGCAAGTTAAGCTTAAAACTTGTAGCATAACATTAACCTTTTTAACTCGAAGTTGAATTTTTCCTCTCGCACCCGTACGGTGTAGAGCAGAAATTAGCGACTTAAAAAGGGGAATTCGAGCCACTTCGCAACAGGTGCCGATGAATGCCACTTGGAGAATGCTTCGTCCGCTCTGAAGTTGTTAAGAGAAGAGTGTAGACTTAGATATGGTAGAGCGTCAAACCCAATCGGCTTGTCTTCAGGCACCCTTGGTTCTCGCCGTCGATGACGATGAGGATAGTCTAGTGCTGCTCGCTGGAGTGTTGGAAATTTTGGGCTGGTCGTGCGTAACGGCGGGGGATGGCGAGACTGCACTAGCTCAAGTCAAACTTCATCGACCCGACCTCATTTTACTCGATATTGTCCTCCCCGATGTCAACGGGCTGGAGCTGTTGTCCCAACTCAAACAAGTTTGCCCGACTCATTCAACGATCGCGATCGCCGTGACGGGGTTAGCCCTCGCTGAGGAACGAGAAAAAATTCAGCAGGCGGGTTTTGATGACTACATTTGCAAACCTTACTTGCTGACAGATTTAGAAGCGTTACTCTGGAAACATCTCAAAGGGAAGACTCCAACCCTCAGCGCGCTGGAAGTGGGGCTGACAGCTTAGGAGAGAGTTCAAAAACCGCGATCGCGCCCGTCCGTTCCGTATCGATCGTGCTATCGTACAGAAAATCAACAACAGTTAGTCCCGTAATTTCCTCAAGTAAGGCTTTAATTTGAGGTTGGAGGTGTCGGTCGAGCGCACCTCTCACCTTACGGGTTAACTCTTGGCGATCGTCTTCTTGGAGAACCTTTTCGGGTTTTGTCAAGGTTCCCTCAATTAAAATAACCAGGGTATTATCAAAGGCTTGATACGTGATTTCTCTGAGTTCGTGTTCGAGTTGATTTTGATAGAGATCGTGAATGCGATCGCTAAGAAGATCTTTTAAGCGTTGGGATAAAATACGGGATTTAGTCATGTGCCTTATGAATGTTATAGCATTTTTACCTAAATTCAATTGTGCTGAAGTGTAAGCCCTCAAATTATGTCATTCAACCGGATTTTAGATTGCGGGGAATCGATTTCGCCACAATGCCTACATTCAATCTCCCTTCCGCTTAGGTTTCGAGTTGGAGGTTGAGTTTCGCGTCTGAGGAGTTTCGGCGAGTACGGCAATTGTCCCCGTGCGCCCAGTCTCCAAAGTTGCATCGCTCAATAAATCGGTCACATTCACCTTCAATATTTCCTCAATGAGCTCCTTCAGTTGAGGTTCGATTGCCTCGCCTAAACTCGAGCGAACCTGTTCGACTAAATTATCTTGACCTTCGCGAGCCAAAAGTTGCTCTGCGCGCGTCAAGGAGTTTTCAATAATAACAACCACTTTGTCGTCAAACAATTGACAGCTTACCTTAGAAGGTTGATGTCCGAGATGCTGGCGATAAAAAGCCTGGATGCGTTGCGAAAGCGAGCGTTCGAGTTGCCCGCGCGTTGGAATAGTATTCGTCATTCCTACTGATGAATCGATAAGGGAAGACTGCGACAAACAAGCTGGGGGCCTCGAGAGAGCATCTCAGGTTGTTAGGCTCGCAATGAATTTAAGATAGCCGTTATGAAATATCCCGAAGTTAAGGAGCTACTTAAAAGTATAGAAGTCTGATTCAGAGCGGCGCATGAGCCGAAAGAAAGATTCAATATTAGCCATCGGCTATCAGCCATCAGCCATCAGCCATCAGCCATCAGCCATCAGCTATCAGCCATCAGCCATCAGCCATCAGCTATCAGCCATCAGCTATCAGCCATCAGCTATCAGCCATCAGCTATCAGCCATCAGCCATCAGCCATCAGCCATCAGCTATCAGCTATCAGCTATCAGCCATCAGCCATCAGCCATCAGCTATCAGCCCCTAGTTGCTGCTTACTGTTCCATTGGACGATCGCGCGCGTCAAACCTTCGAGGGTGTACTCTTGCGCCTCGACATCGACGCGATCGAACAATTCGTCGCAGGTTTGAGAGGTTTGAGGACCGATCGAAGCAATACAAACTCCCTCTAACTCAAGAGACTTGCCTTCGAGCAAATGGCAAAAATTGCGTGCGGTTTTGGAACTGGCAAAGGTAATAATATCAATCGTTTTCGTTGCAAGCGCTTCTAAGATTTCTGGCGAAACGCTCTCGGGACAAGCCGATTGATAAACGGGAACTTCCGTTACTTTTGCACCGCGATCGCGCAGTTCGCGCACTAAAACCTCCCGTCCTCCCGTCTCTACCCTCGGAAAGAGAAACTGTTGCCCGTTTAATCCTTCTGGGAAATATTCGACTAAGGAGTCTGCCACAAAGTCGGGGGGAATAAAATCGGGATTGAGCGATCGCTTTTGTAGCGCTGCTGCCGTCTTCTTCCCCACCACCGCAATTTTAACCCCTCCCAAAGCGCGCGCGTCCTTTCCCAAAGCTGTCAAACGCTTGAAAAAGAAATCAACTCCATTGCTCGAGGTGAGAATCAGCCAATTATAGGTTTCCAAATGCGCGATCGCCTCGTCCATTGCTTCCCAACTCGAAGGAGGGCCAATAACCAGCGCAGGCATTTCCATAACCCTTGCACCTTCGCGTTGCAATAACTGGGTAAAGGCACTCGATTGTTCGGCAGCGCGCGTCACGAGAACGGTTTTTCCCCGTAAAGGACACTCGACAGCAGTAAGATTTTGAGACATAGACTTCCCATAGCGAACGACTTCGCCTACGATAATGACCGACGGCGACAAAGACACCCCAGTCGTTTGTTCTTGAATATTATCCAGCGTTCCCCGCCAAATCTGTTGCTCCTGACTGCCGCAATTGCGCACAATTGCTATCGGACAAGTTCGCGATCGCCCCCACCGACACAACTCCTCGACAATTTTCCCTAAATTTCGTCCCCCCATCAAAATGACTAAAGTATCTATGCGAGAAAGAGCTTCCCAGTCCAAAATTTCGGGCTGATGGGCGCTTGTCACCGCAAAGGTTCGACTCAATGTTTTATCGGTTAGCGGAATTCCTGCCAGCAACGGCGCAGCTAAAGCTGAGGAAATGCCGGGAACTAGCTCAAATTCGCAGCCTGCATCTTGTAATGCCTCGATTTCTTCGCGAGAGCGTCCAAAAATCAAGGGATCGCCGCTTTTGAGCCGGATGACTTGCTTTCCTTGTTGGCAATAGTCTACTAAAAGCCGATTGATTTCCCATTGAGGGGTGCTGGGTAAGCCGCCTCGCTTGCCTGTTTGATGGATTATGCAGTTGGGGGGCGCAATGGTTAAGAGTTCGGCGTTGACTAAGGCATCGCAAACAAGCACTTCTGCCGATCGCAGTAATTCTTCCCCTCGATGAGTCACATAGGCTAAAGAACCTACGCCTGCACCCACTAAATAGACTTTTCCGCTCATGAGTATTGGGGTCAAACTCTCACATTAGTTCGCATAAGATGTAATGACTGATTTTGCCTCTGTTTGCAACTGACTGGCAATCCGAAACATTTCTGTCCCAGAATGGACGTAGCGATCGTCATAGTTGAGCGTAAACCAATTAAATTCATCCAGTCCGTCGCCGATGCGATCGAGACAGTAATAAAGATGTGCTGCTGCTGCTGCCAGTTCCGGCGGATTGGGTTGAGAGGCGAAGATTTGTTGCGCTCGGTTCAATAATTGACGGCAATCTGCTAGGTAGTTCTGAAAGTCTTCCATGAGTTCGTCGTCGAAGGGATCGGCTGCTAAGTTTTGAATTTGGCGTTTGAGGGACTTAAGAATTTGACTCAGCGTGCCATCGACGTGCAGGTAGACGTGGCGATACCAAAGTGCGGTGCGATCTTCCCGTTCTCGTTGGGTTTGGCGCTGCTGTCGATATATTTCTTGGGCGCGAACCGTTCGTTCCTGTCGCGCTGTATCGGTTCGATCGCGGAATTTGAGGCGATGGAGTTCGCGATCGTAGTTTTGGCGGCGCTGAGGGTCGCTGACGACTTCGTAGGCGGCGTTAATGTTGACGATTCTCTCGCTGTCGGCTTCTTGACTTTGGCTGTCGGGATGAAACCGTTTGACTAAGCGTCTATAAGCTTGTTTGATTTCGACGTTCGTCGCGTGGGGACTGATTTCTAGAGTATGGTAGTGACTGGATTGCGATGTCATTGTGCCGAGGCAGAGGTAGAAGACGAAGCGCGATCGCCTTTTCCTATTGTATGTCTTGCCTGCACCAGTAGCTCTCAACTTCTGCGAATTTCGCAAAGTTAAGAGCTACCCAAAACTATCTACTGTTTTAAAGTACCCCCAAGGGAATTCGAATCCCTGTCGCCTCCGTGAAAGGGAGGTGTCCTAGGCCTCTAGACGATGGGGGCTTGTTTTTTACGCATTTAGCTTTTTACACCTTTATAAATATAGCTAGTTTTTTCCAACTTGTCAAGGGTTTTTTTGAAAAATTTCAACGAATTCCCAATCGCATTTGAGCCAAACGTTCTTGGGCTTTGGGGTCGAGGCGGTCGAACAAAAAGCGCCCCTTGCCCTTGGGACGCGAATGACTCTTCTGTCTGGTGTTTTGCGAGGTTAAACTAACAGCGGCGGCAAGTTGTTGGGCGGACATCCATTCTGCGCCGTAGCCGACAGCCGTGAGTTGCTGCGCGCGATCGGAGGTGGCGACGATGGTGCGCGTTCTCGCGCCGAGATTTCGCGATAATTTCGCGCAGGTTCGCTCAATGTAAGTATCGGCAGTTTGGGCAAAGTCGGTGTAGTAGGAACCGACGTGGGGACTGTGGGTTTCGCGATAGGCGGGCGTTTGTTGGTAGTGGGCATCGAAGACAATTTCGGTGGTATAACCCGCGAAGGCGCTGTAGTTGACGAGAGCTTCGATTAGGCTGTAGCGAGCAATTTCCAAGCTGCTGCGATCGCGGTCTTGTTTGAGGTGAGGCCAACTACCAATGATGTTATAGCCGTCAACCAGCAGGAGGGGAGCGGGAGAGAAAAGAGACATTTTGAGTTCTGGGGAAAGATAACACTTTAAATAAGTTTAATAAAAATTAACGTTTAAAGCGAGTTGGATTTGAGCAAGAGCCGGGGAGTGGGAGAGAGGGGGAGAGAGGGGGAGTGGGGGAGCGGGGGAAGCGGGGGAATTTCTTGCGCTCTGTGGGTAATTAGACAGCTCTCAATACACCTAAAAGCATTGATTGATAAGGGCTTTAGCGGTGTTCAGCAAGTCCTAACTAATGACCCATGACTCATCACTGAGTCAAAGCGCGAAGCATTTGTTGCAAATTATCGAGAAATCCCTTCTTTTTCACCTTTGATGACGTTTCCGTAGGGGTTTGCGACTCGCTTTCGCCCAGCAACAGACGTTCGAGTGCCTCTCCCATAGGTTGTTGAGATTCTTCGGTGAGAAGTTCGTACTCTCCTCCCTCCTTTTCTAACCAAACTTGCCACAAACCGGGATAAGCGCGAACCACAGCGCCGCCTTCAAAGGGTCTAAGATAGTAGCTGGTTTCGAGGGTGCTGAGGAAGCGATCGCGCAATTGACGGGCGGCATAACCAATGCCCACGATTGCTACGCTTTCTAGCTGAGGGGCGAGCAATATCACTGGACGATCGAGGGCGAGATTGCACAGTTTTTCCACTTGCCCCACTTCTACCGCCGAAGGACAAACCACTAAAAATAGGCGGTCTTCATCAGAAATTTTCATTTCGATGGGGGTGCGGGAACTCCCTAAATCGCTGACGGAAAAGGAGGTTTCGCCCCAGTCGCGCCGCGCGAGGGCCGAGGCACCGGTGTCGGGGAAGAGGATTTTGAGGCTGGAGTCGTAGGAGGCGAACAGATCGGCGAACGATCGCGCGATCGCCTGCCCTTGGAGGGCGATTTCAGGCACGGCGAGGTCGATTTGAACTCGCTGACATCCCGCATCAAGGGCAGCTAGAGTAGACTGTTGGGCTTGCGCGATCGCGTCGTCCAGGGTTTTGGGAAATTCAGACATTCTTAACTCAGTAATCAGTTACCAACGCACTTTAGGTTTTATGTTTTGGGATTGAGAACTAACGACCAATGACCAATGACCAATGACAAAGGACCAATAACCAATGACCAATGACAAACGACCAATAACTAATATCCATCGCCGTCGTCATAATTCCCCATATCCGCCGGTGCGTCGCGCTTGGAGTCGAGCAGTTCCCAACGAGAGACGATAATGACCGGTTTAGAGCGCGTCACCCCAAAATTAGAATCGGTCCACGTTTCGATTCTCAGAGCACCCTGGATGCCAATCAAACGACCTTTTTTAATAAAATTGGCAGCATTCTCTGCGGTGCGACCCCAAATCTTTAAGTTAAACCAATCCGGCTGGTCGTCGCGACTCGTCGGACGATTCACCGCCAAGCTCAGCTCGCACAGCGCATTCCCCGTATCCGAAAAGTATTTGATTTCCGGGTCTCTTCCCGCACGGCCTACTAAATGAACGACATTAAGACTCATAGAGTTTTCCTGTTTAAGTACCTATGTACTAATTGTAAACTTTTACTTTAACCTAATCCTAAAAAAACTGCGGTAACTTGAAAAGAGCTTTTTTGCGGATCGTAGGGAAAGTCCCCAGAAGATAAATATAGCTTAAGGGAGCGCCCAACTCCCCCCCATGAAATCTTGTCTCGCACTAGACGTAGGAGCTAAAACATAATAAAATCCACCTCGACCGATTTAAATTTCAAGAAGGGTGGCCGACCACCTTGCCAAGTACAGCTTAAGTGACGTAGCGCATAAAAACTTTGGGGGCGTAGAAACGAGTGAGTTTTTTTAATCGGTATCGCTTATTCCAATCCAAACATATGGGGATCGATCTCGGAACGGCCAATACCTTGGTTTATGTTTCCGGCAAAGGGATCGTTCTCCAAGAACCGTCTGTGGTCGCCATCGATCAAGATTTAAAAGTGCCTCTAGCCGTCGGCGAGGACGCGAAAAAAATGCTGGGTCGAACTCCGGGTAACGTGATCGCACTGCGTCCGTTACGCGACGGCGTTATTGCCGATTTTGACATGGCCGAACTCATGCTCCAACACTTTATCAAACAAGTGCAAGAGGGAAGAACTGCGTCGCCAAAAGTCGTCATCGGCATTCCAAGCGGCGTAACGGGAGTAGAACGGCGCGCGGTGATGGAAGCCGCTCAACAGGCTGGAGCTAGAGATGTATACCTCATCGACGAACCCGTAGCAGCCGCGATCGGAGCCGGACTGCCAGTCGCCGAACCCACGGGGAACATGATCATTGATATTGGTGGAGGAACCACAGAAGTCGCCGTTTTGAGCTTGCAGGGAACCGTCCTGAGCGAGTCCGTGCGGGTGGCTGGAGACGAGCTGAGCGATGCGATCGTTCAGTACATGAAAAAAGTTCACAACTTAGTCATTGGGGAACGCACCGCAGAAGAAATTAAAATTCAAGTGGGTTCGGCCTATCCCATCGACGGCGACAACGATGTGACAATGGAAGTGAGAGGCTTGCACCTCCTATCGGGTCTGCCGCGTACCGTAACCATTAAAGGACCAGAAATTCGCGAAAGCATGGCCGAACCCCTCGCCGTCATTGTCGATGCCGTCAAACGCACCCTCGAGCGGACACCTCCCGAGCTGGCAGCCGATATTATCGATCGCGGAATCATGCTCGCCGGCGGTGGGGCGCTCCTCCAGGGGATCGATACCCTCATCAGTCACGAAACAGGGATCGTAACGCACGTTGCCGCAGATCCCTTAAGCTGTGTTGTATTGGGAACCGGTCGCGTTCTTGAGAACTTCAAGCAACTCGAACGGGTCTTCAGCGGCCGTTCTCGCGCCATGTAAGAGCGCGCGATCGCTTCAAGCCTCGATCCCCAACCTCCAAGACCCGCAAACCAAGGAACAATAACAGCAAGTCATGTTTACAGTACGCCGCTGGTGGGAGCGCTATGGAACGCAAGTTTTCCTTTCTATCCTCGTACTAGGGACGGCCCTATTGGTTCGACAAACCCAAGGAACAGCAATCTCGGAACTCTATTATTGGATGGTTCGTCCCCTCCAGCCCCGTCCTCTGCCCGAGGAGCGCCTAACCAATGCTCGCGTTGACGAACTTCAAGCGAAGGTAGACGAACTCGAGCAACAAAACGACAAGCTCAAAGGGCTTCTCGACTACACAGAGGGTCAAAAACTCCAATCAATCGCGGCTCCAATTGCAGGTCGAAGCGTCGATCGGTGGTGGAACCAAGTTATCCTGGGTCGAGGCAGTCGCGATGGCATTGAAGTGGATTTTGTGGTGTCGGGACCGGGAGGGTTGGTCGGCAGAGTGGTTCAGGTTACGCCCCACACCAGCCGCGTCCTGTTGGTGAGCGACCCCAGCATTCGCGTCGGTGCAACGGTCGGCCGCAGCCGCCAAATGGGAACCTTACGCGGACAAAGCGCCGACCGAGCAGTTATGGAGTTCTTTGATAAAGTTCCCGATGTTAAAGCGGGGGATAAGGTGCTGACTTCTACGGTGAGTCGCTTGTTTCCCCCGGGAATTCCGGTCGGTCACGTTGAGTCGGTCAATCTCGAAAAAAGCCCCGCACCCGAGGTGATTGTTAGACTTAGCGCTCCTCTAGATTACTTGGAATGGGTTATTGTTCATCCCTATAAAAGTCGGTGACGCAGTAATTGCCTCCCCCCAGACTTCAAGATATCGGGCGGGGTAACCCCGCCCCTACTGAAATGACCCTCGCAGCTCCTCGCTCCACCAAAAATCGACGTAAATTCCTGAATTGGGCTGTCATCGCGGGCTCGGCATTAGTGTGTCTGTTGCTATTGCCGATGCGCTTGCCAGGGACGGAGTTATTGGGCGTTCGACCAAACTGGCTATTGATTTGGGTGGTGGCCTTTAGCGTCAAGCGGACTCAACTCCAAGGAACCATTGCTGGTCTCGCTTTGGGACTGATTCTCGATGGCATGACTGCATCTCATCCTTCACACGCGGTTAGTTTGGGGATTGTAGGATGGCTTACCGCGCGCCTCTATAAGCTGCGATTCTTTCAAGAAGACTTGATTTCGATCGCGATCGTGGTTTTTGGCATGACTCTGTTGTACGAAGCGATTACAGCCCTTCAGCACAGCCTTCATGGATTGCGCAGTTTGGAAAGCATTTGGGAAACTCAACATAAAGCGGCGCTGTGCTGTGCGATCTTGAGTAGTTTGTGGGCTCCGGTTGCTTATTATCCCCTTCATCGATGGTGGCGGCGTTTGCGCGCTTTGGAACAAGTTTAAGTTGAGGGCAATTCCCAATTCCCAATTCCCAATTCCCAATTCCCAAAGACTAATGACTAAAATTGGCATTATTGGCGGTAGCGGTTTATACAAAATGGAAGCGCTCGAGGAGATTGAAGAAATTACCCTCAATACGCCTTTTGGCTCTCCTTCCGATGCGGCGATCGCGGGTAAACTTGGAGGAACCCCAGTGGTCTTTCTCGCGCGCCACGGACGCAATCACCACCTTACCCCCACAGAAATCCCCTTTCGAGCCAATATCCACGCGCTGAAGCAGTTGGGAGTCGAATATATCATCTCTGCTTCTGCTGTGGGTTCTCTCCAAGCTGAAATAAAACCCCTCGATTTGGTCGTTCCCGATCAATTTATCGATCGCACCCAACACCGAACGGCAACTTTTTTTGGCGATGGCGTTGTTGCTCACATTGGCTTCGGACACCCCGTCTGTCCCAAATTAGCCACCATTGTCGCCGATTCAGTCGCCAGTTTGGACATACCCGAAGTCGCTCTCCATCGCGGCGGTACCTACGTTTGCATGGAAGGACCTGCTTTTTCGACTCAAGCAGAATCCAATCTTTACCGCAGTTGGGGAGCCTCAATTATCGGCATGACGAATCTTACTGAAGCGAAATTGGCGCGAGAAGCTGAAATTGCCTACGCAACGCTTGCTTTAGTGACCGACTACGATTGTTGGCATCCCGACCACGACCACGTTACCGTGGATATGGTCATTGCGAACCTTCAACGCAATGCCATTAATGCCCAAAAAACAATTCTTGAAGCGGTGCGGCGTTTGAGTCAAAATCCTCCGGTTTCCGAGGCGCACTCAGCTTTGAAATATGCTGTTCTGACCCCGTTAGACCGTATTCCCCCCGCTGCCAAGGAAAAGTTATTTCTCTTATTGAAAAAGTATTTTTGAAATAAAATAGCTCAATGGGCTGCAATTTTGGCAAACTCGCTTGATTTTCCGGAAAAGATGTTCCTTTTAAGAAAAATATAAAAGTAGAGACGCTGACGAAAACGCCTCTACGGTTTACTGTTGTACGTCCTAGCAATTGACTCGCAAAGGACGTTAGATTGACACGGTTTCCCGTAAGAATAAAGTTCCTCAAAAGAAGGTTTAAATAACGGTTTTAGAAATATTTCTTCATCAATTTGAAAGCAGAAGATCGTACATTAATGAGAGTTATGTAAAATTACTCTATTTTTCGGGGAAACTGCTGGAGCAGGGATATATAGCATTTCTGAACGGGATGTAAACCGTTTCAATGTAGGGACGTTCAATTGAACGTCCCTACAAAGCTCTAGATTCACTCTGTCGGCTTATTCAGTAAGCCCTAATTCCTAAAAAGAAAACCGACTATCTTTCGGTTTGGGAAGAGAACTAAAAATGATTTTATACAACTGTCAAAGAATATTCTACTTCCTTAAAGTCGTTTTGTTCGCCATAAATCGCGCGATCGCGCGAATATTAAAATCTGTACAGAGATTAAAATCGCTGGAATAACACTAATACAAACGTTCTTTTCGCTCCTTGAAATTTTATGGTTTATGGCTCTCCGTCGCGAATATAATGAACTAAGGTCTCCATCGCACAAGAACACCCAGGTTTGCCTAGCATAACTTCCCCATGAACGACAAAGCCCTCAAACAAGCGCTACAGAACCTACCCAACCAGGAAAAAGAAGTGGTAGTTAACAATATATTTGTACCAGAATTCCTAAATGCGCTTGGCTTCAATTTGATGGAACGCATTCCTGAATTCTCAACAGGAAGGGGAAATGATGCTGTTGATTATGCCTTACGTCATAATACTAAAGATAATATTTTTCTCCAGACTAAATCCGACCCTTTTCTCTTAGTCGAACTTAAAGGTCGAGATGTTAATCTAGCTGAAGGCTCTTCTCAATATAAATCTACTGTAAAACAAATTTGCCGCTACTTGTTGGCTCCAAACTGTAAAACTGTACAGTGGGGAATAATTACAAACTCTAATCATATTCAGCTATTCAGGAAACACGGTAAAGCGATTTATCCTGCGACCCAATGCCTCGAAATAAAGCAAGATAATATAGGCGATGTCATTCAAAAAATAGCTAATAAAATAAAAAATACACCTAGAGCTTTGACCGTTGCAGTTTATAATAACAAAGGAGGTGTAGGGAAAACAACGACAACAGTTAATCTAGCTGCGGTTCTTGCAATGAAAGACAAAAAGGTTTTAGTTATTGACTTCGATCCCAACCAAAAAGACTTAACTAATTCATTGGGTGTAAAAGCAGGAAAAACAAGCTTTTATTCTTATTTAGATGATAAAGCAAATAAAATCAAAATTCAGGATGTTTTGCGTCCTTATAAAATCCATTTCAAGAAACTCAATAGAGATTTTGTTTTTGATGTTATTCCATCAGATAAAAATTTTGACTCAGGAGAAGATGTATTAAGACAAGTATTTTCGGTTTCTGTGTTGCGTAAAAAGTTGGAAAATATCAAGAATCAATATGACTATATATTAATTGATTCTCCTCCAAATTGGAGATTTTTTAGTGTGAGTGCAGTTTACGCATCCGATGTTGTTTTCATGCCGACTAAACATAACAATATTTTTTCGCTAGAAAATGCAGCTTTAGCAATCCGGCAATATATCCCACAGGTACAACAAAAACGCAAAGATGGCGGTCCCATTGCACTTCCCATTTTCTTTAACGGCGAGAAAATAACTGACGCAGCCAGAAATACGGCAAACAGCGCCATAACCAATCTTATTCAAAATGCCGCGAGAGAACATAAGTTCGATCTTCGTCCCTATTTTTATCCTCGCTATACTAAAGCGAAAAAAGACCTTCACATTTTCGACTTGCCAAGCTATGCTCGTATAGCTGATGCTGCTTTTTCTCGTATCCCGGCTGCGTACAAAAATAAAACAGCACGCGACTATTACTTGCATTTGGCGAAGGAGTATTTTCTACAATGAGTAACTTGAGCGATGTTGGAAATTTGATGCACCTGTATCTCGAAGAAATCGAACCGGGTGGGGGGACGGATGCGCCGGAATTTTTAATTAAAGCAACTGCTAAAACGCTCAACGAACTCGGAGGTCGAAATTGGGTTCCCCTTATTGTTAAAGAACTAGGCGAAGATCGCTATCAAGCGATCGCGAATTTCTTCATCTACGCCGTCGCCGAAGAAGCTGGCTTAGAAAAGGTTTGGTGTATTATTGCTAACGAAGACGATAGAACTGCCAAACTCGCGCAAACATTGACGGGAGAAATCGTCCCAAAAATCAACCTTCCCACGGCAACGCGCGACGAAATTCAAGCAGCATTACAATATTTAATCGAAAAACCAAGCAGTCCTCTCAAAGGTATTAAACTCTCCATCGCCACAAACCGCATCGACGAAGCGCCGCGACAAAATTGGAACGAATCGCAAGCCTCGGCTGCGATCGCGAAACTCAAATGCGGTATTACCAAAGGTAAAAAATTCGCCGCCTTGAAAGAAGTCTTCGAGTTCGTGCCTCAATCCCAGGACGATATCTCGCCGTCACCTAAGACAACGCCACAGAAGCAACCGCCGGAGAAAGTTGTCGTCGAACCCGACAAATCAGAGATCGTTACAAACCGAGCCACACTGAAAAATAAAACCGTTACCGACCTCAAAAATATGGCAAAAGAACGCGGACTTTCGGGTTACAGTAACAAAAAAAAGGCAGAACTGGTCGAAATGTTGAGTTCCTAATTCCAAAATACACCAACTTTGAAGCCCTTGGAATGGTGAAGTCTCTTCACTGACTGCAAATGATAAGATTGAATTTTGAGTTTTCAACTAAAATAGAGCAGTTCTTTCATCAGGGTGCGCCAGAATCCCATGTCTCAATTGGGTTCCCAGTTAGCAATCTTGTACCTCAAACTAGCGGGTGGCGTACTGTTAGGTTGGGTATTAGGTCGGATTTTACCCCCATCGGTTCCCACCCGCCTGGGTTTGTTTTTATTTTGGATTGGCGTACCGTTAAGCGTTATTGCTTTTTTGCGCCAAGCCGAGCTCTCAGCAACCATTTGGATGGCTCCCGTCGTCGCTTGGGTCGCAATTGGCTCTGGAGCGGGGTTAGCAGCGTTGTGGATGAAAATCGAAGCGCGATCGCGGCCCCTCGATCCCCTCGCCAGCGATAAACCCTTCCAAGGCAGCTTTCTCCTCTCCTCCATGCTTGGCAATACCGGCTATCTCGGCTATCCCATTACCTTGAGTCTCGTCGGAGAAAAATACTTCGCCTGGGCCATGTTCTACGACCTCTTAGGCTCCCTATTAGGCTCCTATGGTCTCGGTGCCGTCCTCGCCGCGCGTTTGGGCTGTCGCACCAAAATTCCCGTCTCCTGGTTTCGACCCCTCATTGAAAATCCTACACTATGGAGCTTCTTTTTCGGACTGGGATTTCGGCAAATTCCCCTTCCCCCCCTCGCCGAACGCATCTTTCACAACATCGCCTGGGGTACCGTCGCGCTGGCACTCGTTCTCATGGGAATGCGCCTCAGTCAAATGGACTCTTGGCAAAATTGGCGACCGGCTTCGGCTAGTTTAACCATTAAAATGCTCGTGGTTCCCCTCACTTTGGGGATGTTGCTGCCTCTGTTTGGCATAAAAGGCGCGCCTCACCTCGCTCTCGTCGTGCAAATGGCCATGCCACCCGCCTTTGCCACCCTCGTTCTCGCCGAAACCTACGATCTCGATCGCCAACTCGCCGTCACGTCCCTCTTTTTAGGCTCGACGGGTTTACTTCTCACATTACCTCTATGGATCGTTCTTTTTCAGTAGACTCGCGACAGCGATTCAGAATTTTAAGTCTTAACTATCTACAACCTAAAACCCAAAACCCAAAACCCAAAACCTAATTACTCAATCTCCAACTGCAACTTCGGCATGAGTCGCTGTAGATTTTTCAACGACTTAAGCTGCCAGGGAACCATTTTAGACCCCAAAATTTTCATCGTGCTCGTTTTCTGCTTGCGCACGCGAATGACAAACTTAGAAAGAACGTTAATTCCAGAACTATTGAGAAACTCCAATCCCCGGAGGTCGAGCGTAATCAAACTCGGCTGCTGCTGTGCAACTTCGTTGAGTAAATTGACAATCGGTTTATACTCTTCCATATCGCTAAGCCTCAACGAGCCTTTACACTTAACCGTTGTGGTCTCGTCATCGTAACATACGCGATAATTATCGCCCTCAATTTCCATAACACTTAACCTTAATTCACCGCTTTAATACAACGTTTTCTAAACCGCAAGCTGTACCATCGTCGTCACCATCACCACCGTTGACTCTTCTCCTCGAACGGTTTCAAACTTCCAACCTAGTTTAGCTTCATAATCAACGATTGTGGTTAAGTAGCCCAGTCGCGATGCGGTACAATTATCGTCGGCAGCATTTTGCTCGAGCTGATGAATGTACATCTCCTGTGGCTCCGAATTCGTCAGTCGTTCGAGATAGGCTTTGAACTCCTCGATACAGTCGGGCTTAACGCTATTGGATGCTGTAAAAACGATGCGATCGCTGCGTAAATGAATACCGATTCCAATGGTTTCTCCAGAATTTTCATCATTGAATTTCATTGCATTTTCCAACAACTCATTTGCAATGTAATTTACGGCTCCTTTAATATCGAGTTGTCTCGCTTTGCTCTCGTCATTCTCCTCGCTACTCGGAAAAAACGTCGTTATATAGTCAGCTAAAAAATCCGCCGATAGACTATTATTGCGCCATCGCTGTTTGAGGGGAACCGAACTTGGCGAGAAGCCAATCACTAAATATTCTGGACTTTCGGGTAAATTGTCGATAAATTCTCCAAAAATCTGCGCCATATTCTCCTGTCTATTTCCTGATGTTCGCTGTCGGATGCTAGCCAGTTGTCTCCAATAACTGGAATTTTGTGCGTTACGCCCAAAAAAGCTCATGTTTGTCCCAAAATGGGATTAAATTCAAACAGTTTGACCGAACGCACAGCGCGTATCGGGACGACATCGCGCGGTCTCTATTCTCTTTACTTTTGCTTAAGAATAACCAACGTCAAGTCGTCAAATACTGTCTGTTGTCCGATATGCTGCTTCACATCTTCAATAGCAATTTGCTGAATTTCGGACGCTGTTCGATCTCGATGGCATTGAACCAAATCGCACAGTCGATCTAGGCCATAAAATTCTCCTCCCATATTTTCAGCTTCAGTAATTCCATCAGTATAAAGGACAACTATGTCATTTGGCTCCAAATAGATTGTTGTTTCCCCAATGAAATCGCCAATATCGCTTTCCAACCCAATAGGAAAACCCAAGTCGATGGTATCGATATGTTCGACTTCGCCTCGAGCGCGCACGATAATAATCTCTTCGTGCTGTCCGCTCAACCGCAATTGTCCCTGATGGTAGTCTAACAGAACAAGAGTCAGGTTTTTCTCAGAATTCATCCGCTGAACGTTGCCATAAATTGTGCGATTTAGGGTATCGAGAAATTTCGACGCATCGGTTTCTTGATTTTCGAGGAGAGTACGAACAGCGGTTTGTACCATAATTGTTAATACCCCACTTTCAAGCCCGTGTCCGGTCACATCGCCGATGCCAATTTTAATATTCCCATTGTTCTGCAAAATATCATAATAATCGCCACCAACTTCATTAGCCGGTTCCATAAATCCGGCAATATCTAAATTGACAATCCCTATTAGTTCCTCCGGTTTGGGAAGAATCATTTGTTGCAGCCGTCGCGTAATTTCTAACTCAGTTGCCATGCGCAGATTTTCCGCTTGCAAACGGTCGTTGAGAAGAACGATCTCGTTGTTGGCAGCTTGGAGTTCGGCAGTTCGTTCTTGCACTCGACTTTCCAGTTCGCTATTGGCTTGTTCGAGGGCGTGGAAAGACTGTTGTAATTGTTGTCCCATTTGGTTGAAAGAGCGACCTAAAACCTCAATTTCTCGAATGCCTCCGACTTTAACTTCTCGACCCAATTGACCGCCTGCAACCGCCTTACTCGCCTCTCCCAGTTCAAAAATGGGACGCACAATCCAACGCGAGGTTAAAATTCCCAATAAAGCTGCAATTCCTAAAGCGGTCAAACAGAGGAGAATTGTATTGCGAGTATTGGCATTAATTTGTGCCATGAAATCCGATTCGGGAACCATTGCCACAATCAGCCAATCGAGGGTTTCGCCGCCGCGAAAGGGAACGACGAGAACGAAGTGTTTTTGACCGTTGAGTTGGTCTTTAAATTGCTGGGGACGAGTAATTTGGGTTAAATTGCCGAAACGGTCGTACAATTGCTGTGCGGTTGTTTGAATGAGCGGTCGGTTGACTTCAGTTGCTTTGAGACGTTTGACTTCCTCTCCTTGGACAGTGAAGGGTTGGAGGGGAAGGGATGTGGCGACCAAGGTACCATCGCGTTCGACGATAAAAGTTTGTCCCGACTCTCCAATTTTCAAGCTTTCGAGATAGGTGTTGATGTGGGATAAAACAAAGTCTGCGCCGACAACGCCGAGGAGTTGATTGTCGCGGTTGTAGGCGGGTTGGGCGAGGGTGATTTTTAGGCGTTTTTCTTGGAAATCGGCGTAAATCTCGCTCCAAGCAGGTTCTCCTGCCGCCACAGCCTTAGTATACCAAGGTCGCCCTCGGGGGTCGTAGTCGTCCCCCACTTCGAGAGTTGTGGTGGGGTCGCCGCGATCGCTAACTCCAATAAAGGTAAACTTGCTATTAGTAGACTGACCGGCGCGACCAATTTTCCACTGACCGTCCGCTTGGAAACCCAACCCAAAAAATTCCCCATTTTGCGCGCCAAAGTATAGCGCCGACACATTGCCTTCGTCGAATAAGAAGCGTTGGTTCCAAAATTGACGGGAAAAACTGGCGGTGTCGTTGGAGTTTAACGGACCGAGTTCGAGGGCAGTTGCGTTAATTTGGTTGAGGGCGCGGGGAATTTCGAGGTATTGTTGGAGGCGTTGTTCGATGCGCGTGGCGATTTCTTGTTGGAGTTGTTGGGCGAGGTCGTTAACCGCTTGTTGGCCGTTGCGAAAGGAAAAATAACCCGTTAAGCCGACGGCGGCGAAGATTTGGAGGACGAAGGGAACGACAAGAACGGTTCTCAGTCGAGGGCGAGGTCTGCGTCTATGGGGGTCAGTTGGGGCGGGAAGGTTGGCTCTGGGGCGCGATCGCATTTTACAGGAGAAAAGCAGAAAGACTGCTCTTTAATGGATAGAGGATTTTTAGCAGTCAACGAATTAAATCTTAAAAATAACATGAATCTGACTTCAACCCAGTTTTGAGAATGTTCAAGAATGAACAGGGCGACCCATAAACTCGCGATCGCATCTGCCCGGGGCCAGTTGAGAAAAAACACCGCTAAGGCTGCCAATAGAAGGCCGATCGAGCTGACAGCATCAGCGAGCGCATGGAGAAATACACCACGCACATTCAGGCTGCGATCGCTCTCCTCATAGAGCAAAGTGCCATTGACCCTATCTAAGCATTAATCATCAAATTACCCATCATGCCTAAATCTTCATGGTCGAGAATATGACAGTGATAGACAGTTTTGCCAGCAAAATCGCGGAAGGGAATACGAATGCGGACAGTTTCACCCCTACGCACTAGCACCGTATCTCGCCAAGCAAGCAGTGATTCTGGTCGATTGTTACGGCTAATCACTTGAAAAGCATTATTGTGAACGTGAAAAGGATGATCCATCATGCCCGTATTGATTATTTCCCAGTCTTCTACTGTATCTAGTTGTACTTGGGTATCGAGGCGATCGTGGTTATAAGCTTTGCCGTTAATGAGAAAAGTCATTCCCATGCCAGGATTCATCCCATGATTGAGTTCAAAACTTTTGACTTGCTGAGGTTCTGGCAAGGCAGAAATTGAAGCAAGTTTGGTTGGAATTGAAAGAGACTGTACTAAGGATTCATAGTTAATCGTCGCCAAAGCTCTAGGTGCATTGCGCTCTCTGTCTCTGCCCATCATGCCTCTACCGTTCATCATTCCTCCACCACCCATCATCCCCATACCACCTCGGTTGTAAGGTAAATTGAGTAAGCGATATTGTCCTGGGTTTCTATCGCCACGCACCAGCACTTCTGCCCGTTGTCCAGGTGTCAGCAGCAATTCTGGAATTTCCACAGGTTCTGCTAATGCTCCGCCATCTGTCGCAATCAAATAAAAGGAATGATTTTCCAGAGAAAGCCGATAAAAACGGGAAGGGGAAGCATTAAGGATGCGCCATCGGAGTAAGCCATTGGTGGGTAGGGATAATTTCGGGTTAAGCCGACCATTAATTGTCATGAGTTGTCCTTCCCGTCCCGTCATCGCTGACATTTGGTTGGAAGGCAACATTCGTCCATTCTCGTCCAAGGCAAAATCTTGGAGAACGAGAAATTCTTCCTTAGCAGCTTTAACTTCGGGAATTTCATCCAACTCCCCGCGCACAATAAATAAACCCGCTAAGCCTCCAAATAACTGTTCGGCAACTAAACCATGACGATGAGGATGATACCAAAATGTGCCAGCCGGATGGTCTTGGGGAATGGTAAACTCGTAGTCAAATCTTTCTCCTGGCTCTATGTTTAAAAAGATATTATCCGCATTTCCTGTAACTGGAATGTGCAATCCGTGATAGTGCAAATTAGTGGATTGGGAAAGATTGTTGGTGAAGTGGATGCGAACGGTATCCCCAGGTTTAGCTTCCAAGCGAGGAGCAGGAATTTGTCCGTTGTAACTCAAAAGATATGCCTGCTGACCCCCTAAATTGACAGGAGAGGAATTGGCTTCTAAGTCCAGTTCTAGTAAACCATCCCTGCTTTGGTGCAGTCCAGGTCGGGAAATTGTTGATTTTGAGGTTTGTTTGCTATTTCGTCCCGTTGTACAACTGGTTCCTAAGGCCATCCCTGCTCCAGCTACACTCAGAGCAAGAAACGTTCGGCGATTCATCTTTGACATGGTTAATTCATTTGAGTACGGCTTCGGAGGTTCCCACGCGTTCCGATGGAACCTCTCTACTCCCCTTGCCTTTCGCTTAAGTTGACACTAAGGATTGATGCTATTGCTTCAGTCTAAATTTAGTAGGACTCATACTCCTTAAAAACCTCAAATTTCCCGTCGCGATTAAACGCCAACACAGCAAAGGATTCTTTTCTCTCCCCCGCCTCCATTCCGGGACTTCCCAATGGCATTCCCGGTACAGCAATGCCAGCAATGTCAGGCTTTTGCTTAACCAGACGTTTGATATCATCGGCTGGTATATGTCCTTCAACGACATAGCCATTGACAACTGCTGTATGACACGAGGCTAAATCCTGGGGTACGTTATATTTTTCTTTGATGGCGGTCATTTCATCGGTTTTAGTATCAGTAATCTTAAAACCGTGTTTTTCTAGGTGTTTAATCCATTCTCCACAACAACCACAGGAAGGACTGCGATACGCGGTAACTAAGAGGGGTTCTGAGAGCGATTCGGTTTCTCGGTCCCAGACACTGCTATTCAGGCTGACGGGTTCAACCGCACCAGAATTCGGCGATTGAGGATAATTGGCAGTAGGAGTATCGGTGTCTTTTCCCCACACCCCGACTGTCAAATATGTCGCTCCCAATACCCCTACTACAGCAACACCCGATAAGAGCAGAGGACGCGACTGTTGACGAATCCAAGATGTCAAACGTTTGAGCATAATTAAAACCTCATAGTCAATTCTTTGCTTGGAGTTGGAACTCTATTTCTAGTTTAAACTCTCTAGTTAGGGGGAGAGTCAACTCAGAGAGGCTGTTCCCACGTCGTAGGCAATAGTCACAACTCAAGGAATTGCGACAATATTGGAACCAAGCATTGTTCCTAAGCCAATGTCGGCAGCCTGCTTAAGCGCACTGGCGGTATTGATACCAATTTTTGGACTCGCGGCAGCTAGTCTGATGAAGGCTGCCCCCACCACTTGAGTCAGTCCCCATTGCGATCGCAATTAATTTCTTCGACAACTAGCGTTGTCCATGTTCCGGCAGTAAAGGTCAACAATGCCATTTTGACTAGCTCAGATTGTCCGCGCATTAACCAGTAGCCAATTGTCACTTCTGAAAATATTAGAATCGCAAAAAATGTTATTTTGCCTGACTTTTAAATCCTTTTAATTGATAACAATGATCGTGATTTTGGTTATAGCTAGCCGAAGGCGTGAAGCCCGAAAAGTGTGACTTGCTCGGAGTGACAATTTACTTATTTTGGAATTTATCTCTCAATATTTGGCTTCGTTTGCGGCGAAATCGCCGCAAATATAGCGTTTCTAAATGAGACGTAAACGGGGATGAGAACTCGTCTACTTTTAATAATTCCTCGCTCCTCTCTCAAATTCAGAATTCAGAATTCTGAATTCTGTACGAAATGAGAGTTTCACAACCCAAATAGAAACGCTATAGATGTCGCTCGACCAGAAAACAGAGAATTAAATTCTTTTTTTAAGAAGCCTATACCATTTCTCTGCAACTCAGATTATAATCAATATCCTAAAGAGTTTATTGTTCGATGAAAACCCTTGAAACGATTGCCACGGTTGCGGCTGACGGAACCTTAACCGTTGCCACTTCTAATTTACCGCCCGGTCAATATCGCGTCGTTGTCAACATCGAAGAGCCCGCGATCGCGCCCCCAACGCCCCAATTTCCAGATATTAGCAACCATTGGGCCAAACCGTTTATCGAAGCGTTAGCCGCCCGAGGCATTGTCAGTGGGTTTCCCGACGGGACGTTCAAGCCCAACCAAACGGTCAACCGGGCGCAGTATGCCGCGATTTTAACCCAGGCGTTTAAATTACCAACAACGCGCCCAGCCGTCAAATTTATCGATATTGCGAACAATTATTGGGCAGCCCCAGTCATCGCCAAGGCTTACCAAATGGGCTTTTTATCGGGGTATCCCAACTTAGAATTTCGCCCGTTAGCCGGGATAACCAAAGCCCATATGTTAATCTCCCTGGTTAACGGCCTCAACCTAACCTTTGCCGATGTTTCTCGCATCGACCTCTCGAAAGTGTATCGAGATTGGGCAAACATTCCCAATTATGCCAGACAACAGGTCGCGATCGCGTCAGCCAAAGCCTTAGTCGTCAACTATCCCAACCTTAACGTCCTCGACCCCAACCGCCCAGCCACTCGCGGCGAAGTCGCCGCCACCCTCTATCAAGCCCTCGTCGAAACCGGCCAAGGCGAACAAATCGACTCGCCCTACATCGTCCCTCCCCCCTCCCTCTCCAACACCCTCAAAGTCAGCCACCAGCGGGAATTTCGCGGCATTTGGGTGGCGACGGTGTGGAATGTGGACTGGCCCTCGCGACGGGGACTTTCGACCCAACAACAGCAACAAGAACTCCTCCAAATTATCCAAAAAGCAGCCGATATCAATCTCAACGCCGTCATTCTCCAAGTTCGCGCCGAAGGAGATGCCTTCTATGCCTCGCAATACGAACCGTGGAGTCATTGGATAACGGGAGTCCAAGGACGCGCGCCCAACCCCTATTGGGATCCATTGCAGTTTGCCGTGGAAGAATGCCACAAGCGCAATTTAGAACTCCACGCTTGGTTCAACCTCTACCGCGCCAAAACCGACTCCCACACCGCCCCCAATGCCCCCAGCCACATCATGATGGAAACGCCCAGCATCGTCTACGAGTACGGCGCGCTATCGTGGATGGATCCGGGGCTGAGGTTGGTTCAAGATAAAACCTACTCGGTTATTATTGATGTCCTAACCCACTACGATATCGATGGGGTTCACCTCGACGATTATTTTTATCCCTATCCAGTACAGGGAGAAGTTTTTCCCGACGGTAATACGTATCAAGCCTACAGAAATAGCGGCGGCAGGCTGAGTTTGGGAAACTGGCGCAGGGAAAATGTCAATATCATTATTAAACGCATTAAAGAGGGAATTGCCAAGATTAGACCCCATGTTAAGTTTGGCGTTGCGCCTTTTGGCATTTATCGTCCGGGACAACCGCCGGGAATTGTGGGGTTGGATCAATATGAAACGTTATACGCAGACCCGAAAAAGTGGTTGGTTGAAGGTTGGATGGATTATGTTTCGCCTCAATTGTATTGGCCGATCGACCAAGTTAAACAAAGTTATACGGCATTGTTGAAGTGGTGGATAGAAAATAATCCCAGGAACGCGCATATTTATGTGGGGAATAATTTACAGCGCATCGGACAACCGTCGTGGCCCTTTGAGGAGTTTGAGAACCAGGTGAAGTTAACTCGTCAGTCGGCTTCTGGGTTGGCGTTGGGCAATATTTATTTTAGCGCGCAGGTTCTTTTGAACAATCTTTCTGGGGTGAATGGGAAGTTAAAACAGCAACTTTATCCCAAACCGGTTTTAGTTCCGGTGATTCCTTCTCTCAATGCAGCGCCGCCGAGGGTTCCCACGGGCGTAACGGCGAGGAATGGAACGTTGAGTTGGAACGGGGTTTCCGACAAGAATACTCGCGCTTGGACGCTGTATCGTCAAGAGTCCAACGGTTGGGAGTTGGTGAAGATTTTACCGGCGACGGCGACTTCGATCGCGCTATCGGCGGGAAATTATGCGTTGTGCGGAGTTGATTTGATTGCTCGAGAAAGCGAGGGCGCGATCGCGTCAGTTAGCGGATAATAATATCAACTCCCCAAACTTCGACTACAGATGTCGGTAGGGAGACGGGGGGAGCAGGGGGAGCAGGGGGAGCGGGGGATGCAGGGGATGCAGGGGATGCAGGGGGGAATTGTTTTTAATTTTTAATTTTTAATTTTTAATTTTTAAGCAACCCTAATACACCGCGATCGCATTGATTAATCGGGTTTTAGCTTTGTGCAGCAAGCCCTAATTATTCATTATTCCGAAGTGAATCCCAGCGACTAGGCAAGATAAAATCGCAAATAACCAACCACATAAACTACATTGATGGTAATTAAAAGAATTTTACTCGGCCAGGTTTTTAAAAGAGCGAAAACGACCGGCGTAACGCCCAGTACCAAAAGAAGTTCAATGGCAGCCACAATACGCCCATAATGGTTAGGGTCCCAGTAGGAAAAAGGACTGATAAAGCGATAATTGCTAAAAGGAAAAAAGTGACGATGGGCATCGTCGTTGTGAACGGGCAAATCGAGAAGGGAGTGAAAAATGGCACTACCAAAGAAAATCGCCCCCGGTTTCCAGCCACCATAAAGGCAAAGACAAAGCGCGATCGCGGCCAAGGGAATAGAATGGAAGAGGGCCACCCCCGTTTGCCAAAAAGGTTGGTAGTACGCCTGGGACCAAATTTGACGTTCGGGGAGGTGCAAAATAACTTTTGCTACAAAATAGAAGACAAAAATGGGAAAATCAGGGACAATAGCACCCAGCGCGATCGCAACGTTAGCGTTTGGTGCAACGGTGGTTCCCAGCAAAGCTAAGTTGAGAACGTAGTGACTGGGGGTGTTCATGAAACAGCACGCGGTAAATAGTAACCCGTAAATAGTAACCCGTAAGCTGTAAACCGAAGGCATTCGGTGCAACAGACAAACATGGGGTAAGCGACCAATGACCATTGGTGACAAGTTAAGGCTAGAGTGCAGTTGTCAAGCTGGTTAGCGCGCACAGCAACGGGATGAGGAAAAAGTTCAGCAACCCCGGCAGTAAAATACAAACGAACGCCCTGGGATAATCCAAGATAGCACTGCACAACGGACGAATATACAGAGGTCACAGTTATACATGGCTCACTCGCAAAAAAATATTCGAGACCACGCACGACGGCGCAATCAACCCCATATCGATAACCAAGCGATCGCGAACGCAGCTCGAAGATTTAATCAAACCCTGGGTCTACAACCAACTGAACTAAAGCACGTTCCCTGGGGATGAGAGATAGAATCTTAAGTCTCCCGTTAATGGTAGCAGCAGTGTTGACCCTGCTGTGGCGACAAGTGCCATCGGTGGGAGAACGAGGGCCGAATGTTGGCTCGAGAAGACTTACTGTGGGCCAGGGCAGTCAAAGTCTCACAACAAGCACTATCTCAAAGATTTTTAAGCTTCCCTGCCGAATTATTTGAGCGAGTGCTCAAAGAGTTGTTAGTGCCGTTAAACCAACGCTGGCAACAAAGGCAAAAACGAAAAAATCTTCCCAGCCTCAAAAAAGCAAGAGAGCATTTTCAACGATTGTGGGCAACTTGGTTGTTTTATGTGGTCTTAATCGACTTAGCCGATGAGGTAGCTGACGAGTGAGCGTTATCCACCGAACGCATTTCTGTAGAAATGGTGTTTCGCGGACTCTACCCGAAGCGCGATCGCTTACAATCAGGGGACGGCCACCAACCCAGTTGCTTATTTGACCGCGCCCGAGAATCGAGACTTAGGCGTGGTCAAAGTCCTTCGTCCCCAGCGCTCCTTACCGCCTCTAGACTTGTCTCCTTTCCCACGCTTCCAAGGGTTTGACTCCTGTGGCTTCTGCTTAACTTGTCACCAATGGTCATTGGTCATTGGCATCTTCCCATCTGCCCACTGCCCACTGCCCATCTGCCCACTGCCCACTGCCCATCTGCCCACTGCCCACTGCCTTCTGCCCACTGCCCACCTGCCCCTCTTCCCCCTAATCGCCGATCGCGACTTCAGGCTGTTTCTCCTCGGTTTCTACGTACAACGCCAAATCGAACCAAAAGGTTGTTCCCACGCCCAACTCGCTCACCAAGTGAATTTGAGTTTGATGCTTATCAATAATATTGCGAACGATCGAAAGTCCCAGACCCGTACCTTCCAGGGTATGAACGCGGTTTTCCACCCGATAGAAGCGCTCGAAAATCGCATCTTGGTCTTCAGGCCCAATCCCCGATCCCGTATCTCCAATTTCAATGCGCACCTTATCGATCCCTTCTCCACTCCCCTGGAGACCATAGGCCCGAACGACCACTCGTCCGCCAGCCTCAGTAAACTTAAGAGCATTGCCAACCAAATTCGCCAACACTTGCAGCAGCAGGTCGTAATGCCCCAAAACCATAGGAAGATTCGACTCAATATCCTGAGAAAGTTCGATGCCCTTATCCTTCGCATTGAGATGATAGGCGCGCAGAGTTTGCTCGATAGGTCGGGCAATTTCCACCGCTTCGAGTTGGTACGTACTCGAAGACTCCAGGCGCGATAAATCGAGAACATCGTTGACCAAACGGGCGAGGCGATCGGTTTCATTATTCGCCGTGTGCAAAAACTCCTTTCGTTCCTCCGTCGTTAAATCTTCGCCGTATTCGTAGAGCGTTTCGATAAAAGATTTAATATTAAATAAAGGCGTTCTCAGCTCGTGGGAGACGTTGCTAATAAATTGCCCCTTCGCCTCATTCAATTCGACCTCGCGCGTAATATCTTGAACCGTCATCGCAATCCCCTTAATATTATCGCCAAGGCGATCGCGCACCTGAGTCAACAAAATACGAATCGTGCGTTTCGTCGGTTCCCCTAACCGAATGCGGAACTCTCCCCCCTCCAGTTCCTTGGGCAACCCCAAAACGTGCTGTTCGCCAGAATGCTTCTCGACTGGGGTTTCGAGAGCTGCCATTTGATACAGCGGTCGAGTCAACTTAACCGTCACTTGCGCCGGCAGATGGTGCAGAACATTTTTCCCAATCGCCTCGCCCCCTTCCCAGCCAAAAATTCGCTGCGCCGTGGGATTCACCAAAATCGTATGAAGATTGGTATCGAGCAATACTGCGCCGTCGGCGATCGTAGACATTAATGTTTCCAGCTTCGCCTTCTCCGCCGTCAGTTCCTCAATATTCTGCTCCTCATAGCGTTCCAACCGCTCCGCCATCTCATTAAAGTTATAAATCAACTCGCCCAACTCCCCCTCAAGGGGCAAATCGATCCGCTGCTTAAAATTGCCCGCCGCAATATTCTTCACCCCCACCAACAACTCCTTAATGGGTTGAGTAATGGTCAGCGCATTAAACACCGCCCCTAAAATCACCATCGTCCAAATCGAAACAAACACCGCAATCGTCACATCGCGCGTCAAATTAGAAGAAGCAACCACTGTAGGATTGGGATTGATCCCAATGGCCAAAACCCCCAAATATTTGCCCTCCTGGGTCAAAGGGACGAAGACATCGGTCACTTCGCCATCGGGGGTGAGGTGTTGGCGAACCATCGGCGAAGCCCTATCCTTGCTATAACTTTCGGGCAGTTCGATATGCCGTTGAATGGTCAGAGAATTTTGCACCGCCGCTTCTGAGTAAGGAATGCCAAAGAAAATTCGACCCCTCTCATCGGCGTACAGGAGGTAGCGGACGCTAGAAGTGCTGTGATAAAAGCGACTGGAAAAGCGCGCCACCTCCGTCAGATTGCCCTCCGCAATCGTCGGGGCGACATTGGTCGCTAGCAACACCCCCAAATCGCGACCGAAGCGCGTATCGCTCACTCGGGCATCCTGCTGAATGGTGTTGACCGCCCAAAAGGTCAAACCGCTCATGACCAGGGAAACGACTAGGGTTCCGCCTGCCATCAGTCGGGTTTGAAGGGTAAATTCCGACCACCACTGGCCGATAATTTTGGGGATGGCGTTCAGGAGTTCTAGCAAGGTCGGTTGAGAAAAAATAAGAGAACGGTCGCGCGATCGCGTGGTTTATCCACAAATTATATCCATTTCCCCGCACTTCATCTGAATCGCAGTTTACCTTGGCAAGTAAAAGGAGAGAAATCCTATAAAATGGTGGGACTGTTTATTTTTTGCCCCGACTGACGACTATGGCCGTTCCTAAGAAGAAAACCTCAAAAGCCAAACGCAACCAACGCCGCGCGAACTGGAAGCGCAAAGCCTCCCTCGAAGCGAAAAAAGCCCTCTCTCTCGGTAAGGCTGTTTTGAGCGGACGCTCTAAGAGTTTCTATTATCCCAGCGATGATGAAGATGAGGATGAAGAAGAATAATTCTCATGGCGGGAAAATTTTCCACAGACCTAAACCGGAGGAGCGCGATCGCGCCGGGGTCGGCTTCGCTGCGCGCGTCCCTCCGGTTAAACACTGAACAAAAGGCTTTCCCGTGCTAACCTATGGGGAAACTCCCCGCATTACCACCGAAGAATGAGAATTGCGCGTTTGGGGTGCAGCTCAACCCCAAACCTTCCACCGGTGGGATATCACAAGCATAATAAGTTCGTCCGAGTTACGAAGTCACCTGGACGGTAATTAAGATATCGCATTGCTATCGTTAAGAGAAGACTAATTTTTACTTAACAAAGAAATAAAGAAAGACCTGAAATTAACAGAATATTTAAAGTCTTTTTGAAGAAGGCAAAATCCGTAAATAGACGGTTATAATAAAACTATACCGCCCATAGTCGTTGAATATCTCTATAAATCCGGGTTATTCCCAAAAGACGACTGCATTTTTATTGAGATAGAGAAATTTAAAGGGAAGCCATCTACAAACTCCGGTTGAATTCACCTTAACAACAGAAAACTCGATACCCGTGCTTGTTGTGGAAAAACTAGACAAACTCGCGCTGGATTCAACAATTGGGAACCTTCCCAGCCACAATTTCCAAGTGAGCGTAACGACTTCAGGCCAAGATGTCGCCCGGGAATTCCAGGACAATCCAGAATTGCCAGGGGTCACGATTGTCAATACAGACCGGGAATTAGTCGGGATTATTTCCAGAACTCATTTCTATGAATGGTTGAGTCGCCCTTATGCACTGGATATGTTTCTGAGGCGACCGATTCAATCGCTGTGGAAAACCATCGCCGACAAAGAGCAAATTGCCAGCTTAGAGACGTTGATGAAAAAGTACCTGCAGTTAAGTGCGACTTGCGAGATCGATAAGGCAGTCGAACTTGCCCTTAAACGGCCGCCCAATCTGGCTTACGAACCAATTCTCGTGGAATGGGAAGACGGACGGAAGCGACTTTTGGATATGCAAGTATTGCTCCTAGCGCAGTCGCAACTCTTCTCCCTAGCTAAAGATACGGCAGATGGAGCCAATCGCGCCAAAAGCGAGTTTCTCGCCAATATGAGTCACGAATTGCGTACGCCCTTAAATGCGATTATTGGATTTACCAGTGTCATGGTGCGCGATCGCGGCCTGTCTGGGGAACAACAGAAATACCTCGATATTATCAGCCATTCTGGGGAACATCTGCTCGAACTGATTAACGACGTTCTCGAAATGTCGAAAATCGAAGCGGGAAAAGTTAGCTTTACTCCCAGTAGTTTCGACCTGCATCGTCTCCTCGACAACCTGCGAGAAATGTTGCGCGTCAAAGCCTCATCTAAAGGGTTGCGCCTCGTCTTCGAGCGCTCGCCCGATGTTCCCCAATACGTCCGCACCGACGAGCGAAAACTGCGCGAAGTTTTGATTAACTTAATTGGGAATGCCATTAAATTTACCCGAGAGGGGGGAATTGTCCTGCGCGTGCGTAACGACTCCCCCGATGAGAATACTGTAACGGCAAATCTGCGCTTTGAAGTTGAAGACACCGGTCTCGGTATTGCCCCCGAGGAAATCCAAAAACTCTTTACCGCTTTCGGACAAACCGCAACGGGGCAAAAAGCCCAACAAGGAACCGGACTCGGTTTAGCTATCAGCCAAAAATTCGTGCAGATGATGGGCGGGGAGATTTCCGTCGAGAGTACCGTGGGTCAGGGAACCACTTTTATTTTCAACATTCAGTTGGCGATCGCGCAAGCCAGCGAAACCCAAACCGTCGAAGAATCGCGCAAAATCGTTGGTCTAGCGCCGGGTCAACCCCAATCTCGAATTTTAGTCGTCGAAGATCGTGCCGAAAATCGCCTGCTTGCGGTCAAATTGCTCGCCTCCCTTGGCTTTGACGTGCGGGAAGCCGAAAATGGGAGAGAGGCCATTGAACAGTGGGCAACGCACTCGCCGCACCTCATCTTGATGGACATTCGGATGCCCGTCATGGACGGTTACGAAGCTACCAAACACATTCGAGTGAGGGAACAATTAGCAGCAGTTCGTAGCGGGGACTCAAAAACCCAAAATCCCATTCCGACCGTTCCGATTATTGCACTGACTGCAAGCGTTTTTGAGGACGAAAAATCGGCAATTTTAGCGGCGGGTTGCGATGATGTTGTGTGCAAGCCGTTCCGCGAGCAAATTTTGCTCGAGAGAATTGCCAAATCTTTAGGCGTGCGCTATCTCTACGAAGATTCCGCGATCGCATCTCCAACCAACGTAGAGCGCGCTCCTGCAAACGTCGAACTGCTACAATTTCATCTCTCTCAAATGTCTCAAGAGTGGGTTGACAAATTGTACCAAGCTACTTTGAAATGTCTCGACTCAGAAATATTGCAGCAACTTGAAGAAATTCCTGAAGAAGGAGAATTGTTGGCGAATACATTAAGGGACTGGACGGATAATTTTTTATTCGACCGCATTATTGATTTACTCACAGGGTCAGCCTAGAAATTTAGCCAGCTTTAATGTTTTCAAGTTGCCACAGAGATCGGGAAACTTTATACCATTTCCCCCAAGTTGGACTACAGATGATTGACGGGGTGACGGGGTGACGGGGCGATCGATCTGTAGCTAAAGTGCGCGAGAATTGGTATTACAAGTCAGGGGTTATTAATTTCAATCTAGCAATTTATTCAACAAGCGCGAACCACAAGTCGCAAATTGATGTATGAATACTCAATCGGGAGCGAGTATCCTCGTTGTTGACGATACTCCCAATAATCTCCGCCTGCTTTCAACGATTCTTACAGAACAGGGCTACGAAGTAGGAAAAGCTATTAATGGAAAAATTGCCTTGCGTTCGACGAGTGCCGCACCGCCGGACTTGATTTTACTCGATATTAATATGCCCGATCTCAATGGCTATGAGGTCTGCGAACGACTCAAAGCCGAGGAACGCACGCGAGAAATCCCTGTCATTTTTATTAGCGCCCTCGACGATGTATTGGATAAGGTGAAAGCATTTAGCGTGGGGGGAGTTGATTATGTGACCAAGCCGTTCCAAGCCGAAGAAGTGTTAGCTCGCGTCCGCACTCACCTGAATATTCAAGCATTGCAAAATGCGCTGCGGAAAGAACAGGAGAAATCGGAGAATTTATTGCGCAATATTTTACCCGAAACGATTGTTGAAGAGTTGAAGCAATCGTCTCAGGCAACTCCCACTCAGTTTGAAGAAGCAGCGTTTTTATTTGCCGATATCGTTCGTTTCGCGACCAATTCTAAGGAGATGACACCGGCAGAGGTGGTAGATTTGTTAAATCAAGTGTATTCCGCCTTCGATCGCTTAGTGGTGCGCCACGGAATTGAGAAAATTAGAACCATTGGAGATTCTTATTTTGTGGCTAGTGGATTGCCCGTTGTGCGCGACGACTTTGCCGAAGCGATCGCGGAAATGGCCTTAGATATGCAGGAGGCGATCGCGGCCTTTCGCTGGCCTAATGGCGAACCCCTCGATTTGCGCGTCGGCATCAATATCGGCGGGCCAGTTGTTGCAGCCGTCATCGGTACGAAAAAATTCGCCTACGATGTTTGGGGCAATACCGTCAATATTGCCTCGCGTATGGAATCTAACGGTAAACCGGGGAAAATTCAAGGGACGGCTGCCGCTTACGAACGGTTAAAAGACAAGTATGAGTGGGAGAAAAGAGGTGTGATTGAGATTAAGGGCAAAGTTCAGATGACAACTTATTGGTTGGTGGGTCGTAAGAAAGCTCTTAAGGTAGGTTGAATCGTCTTAAGGAAAGGTCACTAAGCACTTACACAAAATAGATTACTTGTGACACTCGTCCAAAACTCCTACTGTGCCTCAGTTCTCAAGAATTGCTATGTGTAATTGATGTTGGCTAGGTACTTATTCATTATTCATTATTCATTATTCATTATTCATTATTCATTATTCATTGTGAATATACTTTGCGGAGAGATTTAGGAAGATAAATTTAGCGTCACGCCAAAGGGGACTCGAGTCATTTCAGCAATTAATAATCAGGATCTCGCTGCACAAAGCTATAAGCTTGAAATCTAAAATTCTCTTCCGCGGCTCCCGTTAACAGGAAAGGCAATAAAACTGATTTTTTCAGTCATGGTTGGCGGGTTTAAGTATCGGGTAGATTATCGGGATCGATGCCTTGCGATCGCAAATACTGTGCCAAGCGTTCGGTTCGCTGCCGTTCTGCTGCCAACTGCTGGCGCATCTGCTCCATCGCCGTCTCCGGCAGGGGATACACCTGTCCTTGCTCGTCAGTCCACGCTAAAACTTCTTGCTCGATGCCACCCACAATCTGTTGCGATCGCCCCATTCCCAGTTCCACTTCCTCCATCCAATAGGGTTCGCCAATTTGCTGTTGATACTGCCCGTCTATTAATTTATAAACCTCAAAGGGCTGATGGCGATCGCGTCTCCAAAATTCGGGGTTATAAATGATGTAGTACAGCACTCCTAAATTGGCATAAATCTCCATCTTCTCGTCATATTCTTCGCCCGGTTTATGGGACACCATTTCCAGCGCTAAGATTGGCACTTGCCCATTTTCTTCCCACACCGCATAGCTTCTACGAGATTTTCCTCCCTTTTTGCGTTCCACTCCCAAACTGAGAAATCCATCGGGAACCACCGGCACTTTAGGACTGACACCGGTGGTGTGATAAACCGCCATATCCACTCCAAAGTACCAATCCATCCGTTCTGCCCAAATGCTTGCAAGGACGAATAATAAAAGGTTGGGAAGGAGATTTTGGTCTTCGTTATCCACGGGCGTATCGTCAGAACAGGGTAAGTCTTCGGTGGAAGGCAAGTCGAATTTAAGGTCTGGAGCAATCATAACGGCTGACTCGCGAGGCTGGAGTTTAACTTTTATTATGACATCTCCAAAAGCTCTAGCGACTGCGAGCAACTTCGCCTGGGACGCTCGCTGCCGATGAAGGTTGTGCATCTGCCCGAACCGCCCGAAACATCCCAAAGCGGCACAGTCCCGCGCCAAAGGCAAGGCGCATGAGCAAAATAGTCGGGACTTCTCGCACAGATTTAATAAAACCCGAAACCCCAGACTTCATCCATCCTTGGGGTCGAACAATTCCCTGCCAAATGGTATCGAACCAAGAGGGAAGGGTTTGCGTCGTCCAGTCGGCTGTCACAACCTCTCCCTCCACCAGTCCGGTTTCTGTTAAACGCTCGGAAAACCCTTCGATGCTGGAAAAGGCAGGATGAGACCATTGTTCCAAAAGTTGTCGCATGACGGGGCGTTCCCAGAAATTGAGCGGTTTTTGACGGTCGTCGCGTTGGTTCCAGTCTGCAACAACTAATACGCCGCCGGGTTTGAGAACTCGTATCAGTTCTTTGGCAAATACGGCCTTGTCCGGCATATGGGGACCGGCTTCAACGGACCAAACTACGTCAAAACTGGCATCGGGAAACGAGAGGGCCATCGCATCGTCTACGGCAAATTGTACGTCCAAGCCTTCAGGCGTGAGTTGTCGGGCGCGTTCTACCTGTTGGGGGCTAATGGTGACTCCGGTAACGGCAAATCCGTAATCTTGTGCCAGAATGCGACTGCTGCCGCCAATGCCGCACCCCACATCAAGGACGGTGGTGCCGCGAGGGAGTTGGTCTAAGCCTCCCCAGCGTGCCATTTCATGCACGAAGTCCACTTTTGCGGCTAAAAAATCTTTTTTTTGTGGGGGAGAGCCATAGTGACCGAGGTGAATGTGTTCGCCCCAGTAAAATTCCAAAATACGATCTTCTGTCCACTGGTCGTAGGCGCTGGCAACGGAGTCAGAGGATTGATATTTACGAGCCGTCGTCAGGTAGAGGGCAAGTCCGAAGAGTGAGAGTGCAACAATTATGCCAAGTCCGAAAAGTAAGGTCATCGATATTATGTTGAGGGGTCTATTGAATAGTTTGCCGTAAGGGGATACTGGCAAGCAAGGATAGATTTTTAGAGCCATTCGCGAGATTCGCTGCCAGAAATGGAGCGATCGCGTTTAACTCTACAACATCGCGCGACTTTACACTTACCCTTTAACTAAAAGCAATCTCTTCTGTTTCTACGTTAAACTCAACGCGGCTCTGCAAAACAATATCGCGAATGACAGCATTGCCATATCCCTTTTCCAAAGTTTTGTTAAATCTTTTCGTAAGTTCTTCAATATTGATGACTTCTTCAATACAATTCAAATATCTTTCTACTACGGCATCGACTGAATATTTCGCTCTTGCTTGCTCTTGAATTTTTTCAATGATATGTTTTTCTGTTTGTTCTGACTTTACGACAAAAGTAATGGGATATTTTTGTACTTTATCTATATCCAAAAAATACTTTTCTACATTTACTGTTTCTGTTACCTGAAAGAATCTGCCCAAAGGTTTCATTACAAAATCAATCCCACCATCATTAGCATTAGTTCTGCCAGTTTTGTATAGAACTAGATATTCCTCATTCAGTTCGTCAGGCGACCACCCCCAATAAAGAATTCGATCTGCATAATATTGTTTTAATATGGCAAAGCTGACGATTTCAAAAATTCTTGCGTCTACGTTAGGCTTAAGAAGCGATTTAATAAAATCAATTGCTCGACCGGATTCTTCTTGTTCTATTTTAATGATTTCTTGACAATACTCAAAAAAATCATTAAAAGATGCTTGTTTGACTGAAATATATTCTTCTATTATCTTTTGTATAGTTCTTGCGATATTAACTTCTTTGTTGCCCAGACTTAATTTAAGAAGATTTTCGTTTATCCAATATCTATTGGTTGCTATGTCACGAATAATAGGTTGATATTGAGAAGTAGGAAAGTACTTTTTGAATTCTTGATTCAAACGATGATTAAGAGCGTGATTCTGTAGCTTGCTTCCGAAGGGAAGCTCCCTTTGACGACGAAATAAGGCTGAAAATTTTGCCCCTTCATACCTCGCGTATTCTTTAGAAGAATCAAAATTACCTACCAAATAATCTTCAACAATAACGTATATTGCATAAAGGTTGCCAAATCCTGAACGCGATTTTGAACCGCGATTTGCCGATCTAGTTTTGAGATTGAAATACTGTAAAAGTTCACTTTCGTCAAATAAGTACTGAAATTCAGAACCGTGAATTTCCTTAATGATTTCAAGAATTCGTTCTGTGAATTCATGTTTGATTAATGGCACTAAATAACTCCCCTTGTTCTTTTAACTGCTTTTTTTGATTTTTCTCTTGCCAAAATAAGTTTTTTGAGGAGGCAGTAGTAATTCTCCATTTAACTCTTTAAAATCGAGTATGCGACGCAAACCAATCTTTATATATTCATTTTGATTTTCAATACCAATAGAAAAGCGATTGAGACGCTTGGCTACAGCAGAGGTTGTAAACGTTCCAGAAAATGGGTCTAATACCATGTCGTTAGGATTACTACTTGCTTTTATAATCCTCTCCAAAAGTGCTTCGGGTTTTTGTGAAGGGTGCTTTTCGTACTCTGACATTCTGTAGCGAACGCGATTAATACACCAGACATTACCAGGTACTTTAGTTGAATTGTATGGAGTTGGAATAGATTTTCTGTAGTCAATCAGTTTTCGTTGAGAACCCGTTTTGGCATCAATTTTGACTTCATCAGCATTAAAAGTATAATTCTTGGAGTCTTTAACGCAATGTAGGATAGGCTCGTAAGTGGAGCCAAAGTATTTTTTCGCCTGTACTCCGGAGCTATCATAGTGCCAAATAATGCGGCTGATTATTGTTAACTTGTCGCGCAAAAACAAGTCGAAGTGAGGCATGGCTTGGGTACTTGTCATGACATATAACGTCCCGGAGGGCTTGAGAATACGAACGCATTCATCAAGCCAGGTATATGCCCATTCTGCATAAGCTTTATCTGAAGGCCATCGGTCGTTAAAATTAGAGAATTTTTTACCAATATTGTAAGGTGGATCTGCAAAAATCAAATCTATTGATTCGTCTTGTATCTTGGTTTTTAGAATATCAACTACTTCCCCATAGTAAATAATATGACCTGATTTCTCATATTGAGTTTCTACTATTTGATTGTACTCAGTCCCAAGGCGTAATTTTGCCATCTTTAATTCTTGTAAGATTTTTACGGCTACTGCGGATTATATCATTGGGTTCGCAGCCAAACAGCGCTCGGATAACAGAATTACAACGAGATCGTCAACGGGACGGGGAGGAAAGCGCATTCCTTGGGGGACTAAACGAGCCAATACTTTGGGAGGATACACATTTGCTAATAGCGATCGCGGCCTCACTACTGTTTAATTTCCTTTAACTTCGTTGTTGCAAAACGAAGTAACTCTTGGGCTTTCGGATATGCTGTCGTTCCATTTTCAACACTTTCCAATTCGCGGATAATCCCTTGCAGTTTTGCCGCCGTTCCCGTCCAATCTACTTGTTGGGAATCATTAGGCGTGCGGGCGAGCAAACTTTCGATTTGTTTCTGCGCTCGTTCGAGGGCATAGACCGACGCTTCTTCGGCTTGGCGACGAATTTTGACCTGTTCGAGGTTTGTGGTATACTGCGCGATTAATTCCTGGGCTGCGACATAGCCACTTCCCTCGTCGGGAGAAACTCGTTTGAGTTCGCTAATGGCTTCTCCCCAAAGGGTTTCGACTTGTTTCCACTTGGCGGGGGGATGGGGCGGGTTTTGGCTGGCGGTGGCTGCTTGCCAAGCGAACTTTTTAGCGGCGGCAACAGCGTTGGTAACGCGATCGCTTTGGGCCGCACTCGCCATGATATCCTCAAATTCTCGCTCGTAGGTGGCGAGTTTTTGTCGGGCGGTTTCTCCGGCTGCGGTACGGGTTGAAATTTCCTCTAAGCGGTCGATAGCAGCCTGCCAGGAGGCGATCGCGGCCTGTTTTGCCTCGGGAGTCGTCGCTTGTTGGTACACCTGTTTGGCGCTGATAATGCCCTGTTCGACGCTACTTAAGGAGGTTTGGGCGTTTCCTTCTTGGAAGGCGATGGCTTCGAGTTGGCCGATTCTAGCGCGGTATTGGTTGAAGGTGAAGGGATCGAAACGCCACCGATACCACCAATAATCGTAGTCGGGATAATCTTCGAGAAAGTCGAGGGGAATGGCATCGAAATACTGTTTTGCGGCGGCTAACTTTTCCTTACCCAGTTCGATGTCGGCGGAACTGGTACTCTGGGTGAGGAGTTGTTCTGCTGCCTCAAAGGAGGCGATCGCTTCTCTATAATTATGCTCGACGCTGGCGTAGCTGGGAAGGAGTAAAATGGGCGCTTTTTCGGCGACGGGACGGCGAATGGGGGCGTAGGGTAAGTTGGCAAACCAGACGATACCGGCGGGAATTCCCAATAAAGCGGTAACTCCGAGCAGTTTTCCCAAAAATCCGCCCTTTTTGCGCTTGGGTGCTGGTTTAGCGGGGTGCGTCTGGACGAATTGAGGTTCGGCAGAGAGTTCGCGTTCTAACTCTTCGAGGGTTTTGTTTGTTTGCTGCTGGATGGGCGAGGGGGAATGGGTTCTGGTGAGGAAGTTTTGGGGCTTCTGAGGCGACGATTTGGGCTTGAACGGGAAGCGGAAACCGGGCATAACTCGTGTAGAAGGGGTAAGGGTTTGGATCGGGCGACGCGCGATCGCGGACGTATAGTGCTTTTTTGAATGATACCAATTGTTGGGGGAGTTGGGCGAGGGGAAAAGTAACCCTATATAGCATTTCTGAACGGGATGTAAACCGTTTCAATGTAGGGACGTTCAATTGAACATCCCTACAAAGCGCGGTGGATTTGAATTCTGAACCATTTATTGTTTACGTTTCATTTGAAAACGCTATATATAGCATTTCTGAATGGGATGTAAACAAAGCCGGTGGAACAATGGTAAAATAAAATCATGGTTTTAAGGGGAAAGCACTCTATGGCAACTCAAGAAAAAGAAGAAAAGCTTAGAGAA
>JAXHVQ010000043.1:0-41606 GCA_034189065.1 Cyanobacteriota bacterium | reverse complement strand
AACAGTTTATTCAATGGGCGCAGCGAACGGGCAACAGCGTCATCGAATTGCACGCCTATTGTTACAAAGAAAAGGAGTTTCCCACCCAAAAAGCGTTATTAACCACCTTCGAGGAAGAATTGTACGAAATTGTCCCCGAATTGCGATCGGCAACAATGTTACATCGCGAATTAGTCAACCAGAAAAACTTCTCCGGCTATCCTCCCAACAGCTATCAAAACCGTCCAGAAACCATCGTCGAAATTCCCAACCTTCTTTTAGCCGGAGATTGGGTTAAAATGCCCTTTCCTTGCGGCTTAATGGAACGCGCCGTTAGTAGCGGGTTACTGGCTGCTAACGCAATTCTACATCAGGAAGGATTGCAGCGCCGACCTTTATTTTCAGTTTCTCCAGAAGGAATTCTTCAAATTTAATTCTGAGTGCCTTAGTTTAGGTAAAGCAAACTTTTAAAGCCTGAGAAAGTTGATGGCGATCGAGCCAATTTTGAACCTCCAACGTCAAAAGCGATAGCGGCGCTCCTCCAGCAGAAGCTGCTTTAAGAAAGCGTAAAACAGCTTCTGGAACTTCCTCAGAACTCAGATTTTGCCAAGCCTCTCTCAATTGTGCGATTTGCTGCTCGATTGCCTCGAATTCCTCGCTATTCTTAGGAAAATCGCGGCGTGGAATACTTTTATCGAGCCGTTTAATCGTTTCCACGGTGGGTTTAAACGTCTCAATCCTCGCCAATAGAGTCAGCATTTCCGGATTCGTGCTGGGCATTCGTCGCCCTAAGTAATTACTCCAAGCTTGGAGCAGTTGTTCTTGGAGAATCTTATGCAATCCGTCTACGCTATTTTTGAAGTTTTTTCCTTGAAAGTTTCTATTCTCAACAATTGAATCTGGATTTTTTTGAAATTGTTCTTCAGCCTCTTGAATTAAATCCAACAATGAATTTAATCTTGGACTTGAATTTTGGTTTGAGTCAAGGGTCAATAGCTTTTTGTGACGAAATACCGTTAATGCTTTCGCGAGGGGTTGAAGCTCCGTAACAGCTTTACCGATTTGCTCTTGTCTATCTCGGAAATTTCGTTGATTTTTTACGTAGCTTTGTATATTATTTTTCTGGATAGATAATTCAATCAGCCGCTGACATTTATCCTGCCAAGACCAGGCACTATAGTCATACGATTTCGCTGTTTGCGATCGCGATTTTTCTGGTAGAGGTAATGATAACTGAGGTTGGGAAAGTTGCCAGTTCATTAGATAAAGATGAACTTGGGCTAGATAAACGACATCCATTTTGGCATATTGCAACTGCCTATTGCTGAGAGGTCTTTGTTCCCAATTGCTTCTTCCTTCGTCTTCAATTACGTTTTTAAAACCGCAGAGTTGCTTCGCTAAAGTTTTAAGTTTTAAATTTGACGTGCCAAGGCGATGTAGACTGATTCCTTGCGCTATTTTATAAGTGCAAGTGACATTACAAACTCGCTCTTTCCCACCCAAATGCTTGACATCAAAACTAGCATTGTGAAATATCTTTTCAATTTGGGGATTGACCATAACCCGATGGACAAACTCTTCTATTAAATCTGGCTTATACAGCATATCTAAAACCGTAACTGAGTTGCCTTCTAAGTCATCAGCATCTGCCGTAACTTGAATTAAAGAAAGAATCTGTGGTGGATTATAAACTCTGGCTGTTTCCGTATCTAACCAAAGCCGATCGCATAAAGAAAACTCGCAAATTGCATCTCGAATATCAGCCGCTTTATCCAAATACCGCATCTTCGTTTAACCTCTTCCTATTTGCATCATTTATCCTTTGATTTCCGTAACCAGACGGCGTAAATTAGAGAGTTCAACTTCAATCCCTCGGTGACTCAATTCTACCGTACTCTCTTCAGCCGCTTGCAGCTTGGAAATCGTTTGTTCTGCCGTATTGAGAGAGGTATCCAGAAAAGTATCCGTCTTCTCAATAAATTCTGATATTGCCGTCATTGCGCGTTGGTAATCCTCACTTAATATTTGTAACAACTTACCTATCTTATCTTCAGTTTGTAAGCCTTTTATCGACTTTACATACTTAGAAATAGGGGCGCGCTTGAAATTATCGATGGCTGTAACCAGCCGATCTGTCGATCCCCGAACTATGCCTGCATTTTGAGCCTCTGTTATTGCCATTTGAATCGTTTCTACTGCCTCATTGGGATGGAAATCTTCTCCAAAATGCTCGACTAAACTTTGGTAAACTCCCAGTTGGCGATCGCGTTCTTCTTCAATCGCATTTAAAAGCAATTCGTCGGTTTTTTGTCGAACCTTCTGAATTACTTCATACTCCGATCGCAAATCGCCGGGAACTTCAGCATGAGGTTGCCAATCTTTACGCACAGTCTGCAACGGATCGATAACTTGAACCGCATCAATAATTTGGAATTGCGAGCTACTTCCTTTTGTACAAGCGATTCGACTCCGAACAATCTCCGACAGTTTGGGACAATTTTTCTGAAAAATATTAAACAATTCTTTCCATGACTTAGCGCGATTATCCTTATCTGAATCTTCTAACTCCAAGAATAAAGCATTCACTAAATCTTCGAGGGAATTTGTGGGATGTCTCGACATTTTTGCCGCGATCGCCAGTAACTCCACTGAGGTAGGAACCGGATTCCACCATTCGCCCGAAACTCGAGGGCGACGGCGAATTTCCTCGAGCATATACTGACTCCACCGTTCGAGTTGTTTCGCGTAAGCGCGGAAGTAGCGATCGCCATTGGCAAATGTCCAGTTTTTATAGTAACTGTACTGTAAAATGCCTTGAAAGGCGATCGCGGTTTCTCTAAATTCATCCTCATCTTCCGGGTTAAGGGGAAGGGATAAAACAATCCCAGCATAAGTCCCGCGAGTAACTTTAGGACTGTGAAAAATCACATTTCTTTGCTTAAAAATCTGACTGTTTCCAGCAAAACTTCCCCGAAGCAACAGTTCTGTGTCCCATTCAATTCTCTCAATGACAGCGGGGTAAATAAATTCGCGCAATTCTTTGTCCACATCTTGGGGAAGAATCCCTTGATTATTCCAATTGTCAAGATTTTTGAGTTGTCTATCGAGTTTGTCCGAGATTTTATCTGTTTTCTCCGACGGTTTTTGTCCGCTGCGATAGACTGCTGATGGTTCATTCGTGCGCGGAATAGGTTCCAACGGTTTTGTGGGTTGCACCGTAACTCCCAGGGGGGGAAGATTAAATGCAGCATGAACTTCAACCGGAAGATCGACTAATTCATTGCGATCTGTCCACAGATCGAGTAATACTTCGCGACGGGACGCATTCAAAGAATCTTTTGCTCTAATTTCATTTTGAACGATTGCACTAAGCCTCAGTTTGCCGAAATGCTCTCGTAGAGAAACAGCAGGAAAGCTGCCTTGCTGGATATCCGTACCCGAAGTTTCTAGAGTATATTTCAGGACATCTTGAATCAAAATTCTCGGATTAAAATTACCAGAATTCACCCGACTCAGCATTTGTTTCAATGCCATTGGGGTCAAGGGGTAAAGTCCTATTTCATTGATAGCCCCGAATCCAGCGTGACACGCTTTACGGTGTTCGCAACCGCGACAAAAGCTAGGCGGTTCTGTTTGAGTTTTTTGATTTGCCTTCCGCTCATTTTCCCAATCTTGAAGTTTCTCATCCGGCAAGCGGACAGCATTTAAATATCGAGCGACAAACTGTCGAACATCTGACTCAGCGATCGGCGATCCCTCGCTCACTTCGCCAATGTCCAAATTCACACTAAACGTAACTCGCTGCTGGACTGTATCCATTAAACTTTCAAAATAACCTGTCGTACAAGCGAGCGCAGTTCGGATTGCGCACAATGGCTGATTTCCAGGCTGTTGCGGTCGAGCCAAAACCGCTTCCAAAACCTCGCGATCGATGCCTTGTAGTTTAGCAAAATCTTCAATCAAAAAAACCAGTTCAATTCCTTGTTCGACTAAAGTTTCGCGCACCTCGCGCATCAATCGTTGTAAGTCCTCCCGTCCCAGACTTAAAACTTGGGTCATTGCCTCATCTAGGTGACGGTTTAACCAGTCTACTGTGGCTTTTTGAACGTCTTCATCCCCAATCAGTAAACCGTAAAAATCCTTAGCCGCTGCTCCTGCTTTCTCTAAATTCAAAACATTTAAAGGTAAGTCTCCAACTGAAAAAGCTCGCCTTTCTTCCACAACTTCAACAGTATCTTGCCGTCCCAAAGTATGAATAACTAAACGATGAATAATACCTTCATCTTCCAGCCAATGCTCTCGGAAAAAGGGATCGTATAAGAAAGAATCAAGTTCGTCAACCAGATAATCCTGTAAATCAGTCAATTGAGAGCGATCGCGCTGACCGCCGTCGCCAACAGCAGCGGCTAACTGATTCAACAATTGCGTGCGCGCTTGAGCTTCAGTTAAGCTACTGGTCGCTCGGTGCAAACGTTGCCGATATTCATCAAACTTAGCTCCCTCAATCCCTTCGAGGTTAAGGATTTTTTCGATAATATCTTTTAAGTTCGTATTGATTTTAGGAACCAACAAAACTTTCCGGGTCGCCGTCGATTCAATATTCGTCGCCAACCAACGAATTAAATGAGATTTTCCCGTTCCCGCACTCCCTAACACGGGAACAAAAGCAAAGTCTTTTGCCGCCAAAAAATCTCTTAAAAACTCCTCTTCTGTGTAGAAGAATTCCGACCCTCCCTGAATTAACTCTCCCCGTTTCATCGCAGCAGGGTGGTGAGTTGCTAAAAATAGACGATCTGATGGTTGAGTCGCCTCCACATTCATCACTTGTCGAACGCGCTCGATACTCCAACACACAAAGTTTTGAAAAGTCATCCTTCACCCCCACAGTAAATAATATGAGAAATGCGTCCCTCGTCATCTATAAGATGACCCGCTTTGGGAAGCAGCATTAAATCGGCATCAGACTCTCGTTTCAACTGGATATAACCTTCGTCTTGCAAGCGGAACAAAGCAAATGCTGTCGAGGTTGATAAATAGTTCGGTTGGCGCTGTCCGATCTGAGTTTCAACCTTTTCTCGAAACTGACCTGTTTCAAACAGAGGACATTTCTGCGCTAACCGCTCGATAAATTCCCTCAATAATATTTTTTGACTTTCTTGCTTTTTAAACAAGCCATTGAGATTTCGTTTAAGATACAGCGTGGGATCGGGAACGGTAACTCGTTTTCCTCCAAGGGCATGACCCCATGCTAAACCCAGATAGCACATCCAATCTTTTAACTGATCGAAAAGGCGATCGCTCGATAGCTTCAAAAAATCGCCAACTTGCTGTTGACTGACTCTCTGTTCTACTGTTTCCCAAGTTCCCGGCGCGTCATATATATCTTGTGCTAAATACCAAGCACAATCAAAACCAAAATCATACTCGTCTTCGTTTGCTGAGGCAAACAATAAATGCGCTAGGGTATTCGGCAACAACCGAGTGTCAAATTTTGGGTTACGACTGGCTTCTGGTAATGTGGGATTCAAGGCGATATAAATTCCTTCTTCCTCTTCAACGAGAAGACCGCATTTTATACTCTCATTAAGTGTTGCTCTGAACATAGGGCGGGGCGAGCTTTTATCCTCAACCAATTTATCGGGAGAAAGAATGCACTCTAGAACCTCTCGTTTCTCCTTTTGAGCCTTGGCATAAAGAAGGTATCGAAATATTCCTTGTATCCGGCTAGGATGGGCTAATGATGTTTTTAAGACGCTCATCGTTCAATTCTTTTGCAAAAAGTTTAAAGTGAAATACGACCGACTGGAAAAAGAGTTCGAGCTTTATTGAGGAGGATGCCGACCGGAAACAATAATGAATCCGACAGAATCAAGGTAAATGTGGGGATGTTGAATGCCCTCGAGTAAAGCTTGATTTAACACCTCTTGTATCTGAATTTCCTTCGCCAATTCAGAATCAGACATTTGTTCGATTTCGCCTACTGGATTCAGGTTCCTTCGGAGCAGGTTAAGCCGATGTTCTAATTTTCGTTCGGCTGTTTGGGTATAGTCTTGACAAAGGTTCGCAAATGAAGTGCGATCGCGTAACAAATTTTCTGAGGTCTGACGCGCATCGCGGCAAAAGTTCGCCCATTGGTCGGGGTCAATAAATTCATCCAGAATGGGTAAGCGATTCGTTCCTAAGTTATAGTCGTAGTCATGGCGCGTCTCCCGATAGCTTCGTTGTAAAATTTTTAAGCATTCCGCATCCTCAACAATCTCCATTTTATTATCGAAAAAAATAGTCTTTATCTGAGGTGGAAAAAAGTCATCCGCTTGTCGCCTCAGTGCCTTTTGATTAAAGTTGTTGAGTCCCCGATCCTTGACAACTTGCTCGATAAAAGCCAAATTTGCTTCAATGACATAATCAAAGCGAAATCCAACCCACTCCATCCCTTCTCCAGTTTCCCAAGACGGTTCGTGTCGCCACATTGCAAAAGCTCGACCTCTATCATCCCAATGGATGTAAGAGGTTAATTGTTCGATGGACTCTTGACCAATTCGGTAAAGGTCGATCCCCGAATACTGGTTGGCTAATCTCCGGTCGTAAGTCCCTGAAGCATTGATATAAGCTGAAAAATATTCTATTAGCTCTCGAGCGGGAACCAAGGTTTTTTGAGTACGTTTGTAACAACGAACGCCTGATAAATTTGGGTCATATTGCTTGCAAAATCGTAAGGCATTACAAATCCATCCTTCTGTCGCTCTTTCAATTTTTTGGTGATTTTCATCGCCTTGTTCTAGTTTGCGAAAAAAAAGATTTGTGTCCCGATCGGGTGTTGCAATTTCATCCAAAACATTTTGTTCGCTATTTTTAACTTGTTCGTCCTTGATTTCAGCAGAAATAGACTCGATCGCACCGAGCAGTCCAGATGCACCAGACTCAAATAAAATTTCCTCTAATTTTGGCAACTTTTCATCAACATAGAATTGGAAGCTAGCAATTGACCGCCGGAAAATATTTAATCCTTGGTTTAACAACTGATACCAAGTATCTTGAAGACTATCGGGTAAGTCTGAACCTACTAACAACCAAAAGTTCGTTCCCATTTTATTGCCGATTCGGTCAAGTCTTCCCAGCCTTTGCTCGAGGCGATTGGGCGACCAAGGTAGATCGAAGTGGATTAATCCGTCGGCAAATTGGAGGTTACGTCCTTCTTCTCCTGATGAATCGCAAACTAAAAGGAAACAACGGGGATTATCCTTGAATTTATTAATATTATTCTCCACTTGCTCTCGCTCGGCTGCAAGTTGGTGACTGGCGACTGACACTTCCCCAAACGTCTTGGATAAATAACTCACAATTTCCGAGCAAGTTTGCCCAAAGCTGGTAAAGATCGCAATTTTCTCCAAGCGATCGCTAGCAAAAGGTCTTCGCAGTCTTTGTTGAACCCTCTCGAGCAACTGATTCGGCTCTCCTTTAAAGGATTGGAGTCCGAAAATTTCCGAAAGGCGATGCAGCAAGATCGTTTTTAATAACTCCAGCCGATCGCCTTCGGCTGAGGGGTGTTGCAGAATATCGAGCAATCCTTGTAAAATGTCCTCTTCCTGTGGAAATTTCGGCGTTTCAATCAGGAGCCGAATGTCATCTGCACCAAACTCTTGAATTAATCCAGGATGGGATACCCCGTGCAAACGCGCTTCTACGACTTGCTTTAAAATCCCCAACCAAGTACTGCTGGCTCGGAAAAGAAGCAGGAAAATGCGACAATATTCTGCGTTAGGAGCAACCGTTCGCCACTCGTCGATAAGTTCGTGTATCGGGTAGGAACGCTCGTCTAAGTCATACTCTGTTTTAGGGACGGCATTGCGCTCAAAGAGGACATCTTCTACGCCATCGCGACGGCTACGCAACATCCGGCGGTGCAGTCGATAGGTATCGCTAATATAAGTCCGCATTGTCCGCACAATTTTATCCCGCTCGGTAGCCGGAGTGTCTCGATCGTGGAGATAAGTTTGTAACCGATCGCCTAGACGGAGGAGATAGGAATCTTCGGCAAAAAGGTTGCGTAACTGGTTGAGTTTTTTCTTCAACACAAAGGGTTTTGCCCCCTCTTTGAAGGACAGAAGAAATCTGCCGATCTCTTGACGGTTTTGCACTCTCGCTCGAAACCCTTCTCGATTGTCGAGTCGATAGGTGGCGGGCTCGAGCAGGTGTAGCATGGCGAGGAAATCCTGCTCGTGGTTGAGCACTGGAGTTGCCGATAATAGGAGCAGGCGATCGCTGGTATGGGCCAAATGCTTACAGGTGTCGAAAAGCTGGCGCTGAGCGGGTTGGGAGGAGGTTGCCATCGCCGCAATGTGGTGGGCTTCATCAATGACGACAAAGTCAAAATCGCGCTCGAAGCCGATCTGATGCGCGTCGTCCACAGCCAACAGTTGTACCCGGTCTGAGAAGTCGGAAAGGTAAAACTTGTCTTCCAACTCCCGACTCCACTGTTCTCGCAGATATGGGGGAACTAGCACCAAGGCACGTCCGTGGGGTTCGTCGAGCAGGTATTGGCGCAGAATGACTCCGGCTTCAATGGTTTTTCCCAGTCCAACTTCGTCGGCTAACAGGTAGCGTTGAATGGGGTCTTCTAGGACGCGGCGAATCACTTCGACTTGGTGAGCGAAAAGCTCAATGTTGGCTGAGATTAGACCTGTCATTCCCCGACTGGCGGCCCGTTGTTCGACCAGACATCGGACGAATTGCGATCGCTGGTTGTGAAAGTAGGCTGTATCGTGACCTTTCAGTGCTAAGATTTCGATGGCATCGGCGATCGGTAAATTGCAACGGACGTAAATATTTTGCTCGAAAGCCCCTTCAGTTTGTTGTCCGGGTAAGTCGATTCGATATTGATGGCGCTCTTCATCCCAGTCAAAAATTCTACCGATCCGCCACGTTTCTTGACTCTCCGACCAGAGGTAACATCGCATCTGAGGCTGGAGTTTTACGGGTCGAAGCGAACTTAAGGGAAGACTTTTTGCAATCCGTTGTCCAACCGAGCAAAAATACTCAACTTTCAGCTCTTCGTCGTGTATTTCAACAATCTTGCCGATGCCTAAGTTATTTTCTGTGGAACTCGCTAGATGTCCGGGTTGAAGCATCGCGACAGATGAGTCTAATTCTATTTCCTCATCTTAGGGTATGAAATCGCTCATTTCTCGTCGGGGAGGATTTACTGTCTATTGTTCCACTCTTCGGCTGCGTCCGAAACCGCTTGTTCCGCTGTCTTTTCCCCTAACATTGCCGCCTGTAAATTTTCGTAAATTACCTTTTGCAAGACATTAAGATCGTTCATCGCTGGAACGAGAACTTCTGCTTCCGGTAGCTGCGACGCACTCACCTGAAGTGCCTCTTCAATGGGCGTTTTCTCCTTGTTCTCCAATTCCTCAATGAGTGCCTCGACTGCCTCTTGTGTAGAAGGGAGAACGTTGGCTTGTTGGGCGAAGGTCAGTTGATTTTGCGTATTTGTCACAAAGAGGGCGAATTCGACAGCTTTCTCCGGCTTATCTGTGTCGCGAGGAATCACCAAATTCATGGCTGCAACATTCATTTTTCCCGTTTTCCCCGTAATTTGCGGGGCAACTTCAGACACTTTCGCAATATCTGGGGCGTTGGTTGCGATCGCCTCCAAAAATTGCGCCCCCGAAGCTAACAACGCTGTTTCTCCAGCTTGGTACAATTCGATCCCCTGGCGATGTCCTTGGGTCAATACTTCTGGCGGCAAGAGGTCTTGTTGGTACAACTCCGTCCAGTAGCGAAAAGCTTTAACGCCATCGGAGGTATCAAAAGCAGCCTTGCGATCGCTATCCACCAGTTGGACTCCCATTTGAACCAACGACTCCAGAACTTCTGCCGAATCTCCCGGTACGAAGGTTGTGAAAAAGGCATATTTACCCGTCTTTTCCTTGACTTCTTCAGCGACTTGTGCTAGGTCTTCGTAAGTTTGAGGGGGTCGAGCAACATCCGCCTGTTCCAAAAGATCGCGATTATAAATCGTCACCGTCGTCGTGAGATACCACGGCAAGCCAAAACTGGTTTCGTCGAGGGTACTTGCCTGCCAAATATTTTGTAAATACTCTTGCTTATCTTGGGGCGTAACCTGGGCGTTCAAGTCCAGCCAAGCGTTGCGCGTTGCCAACTGCGAGGCAAAATTAGGATTGAGATTGACGACATCGGGGGCAGTTTTGGCCGAAACCGCCGAGAGAATTTTACGGTCCATCGCCTCCCACGGTACATCCACCCAACGAACCTTCGTCCCCGAATGCTGCGCCTCAAACTCCCCAATGAGTTGATTGAAGTATTGCGTAAACTGGGGTTGAAGCTGCATCGTCCAAAACTCAATTTCTGCCGAATCCGAACTTGAAGGTCCCGAATTGCAGCTTACCGCCATCGCCAACACCAAACCCAGTAAGGTCCACAGACCCAAACGGAGCATTCTTGCCATCACGCCTTACTTGTTCTCAATACAATTCCACACAATTCCACGGACACCCACAAGTGTAAAACAAGGGCGAAGAGAGCGACACCCCAAAACCCAATTTTTTCTCGCGCGTCGCCGTCAAGTCGGAATATCGTCGATCCTCAGAACTCGCGCGCCCAGAGAAATGCGATCGCGCTTCTATTCCTTCATCCACAAAAAAATAATTGACCTGTGTTAATCTGAAGTATCTTAGGCTAGATTTAGCTTAGGTTACGAGTCAATTTCGAGCCAAACAAATGTAGGAAGCAGGAATATTGCCTGCTCCGCGATCGAACACTTGAGGTATATTGACTCAAGAGCGGCTTTATGGGAACAATCGAAATCGATAAATGGGTTCGCACTTTCAAGGGCTTTGGGAAATATCCATGTCCCATACCTCACGTCCCGCGCCCGATTCAGTCTCATTTTTCCCACAAGTCCAGCCCGAGCCAGTATATTAAGATCCGATCGTCTAATCAACTGCCAGCCAGCAGACTCGCAAACCCCTTAAAACACTTATTTTTACTAGAGACTCGGTTGACCCGAGCGAGAGCTTCCCATGCTAAGTTCGCTTAAAAGTTTACTATCTAAAAAAGGCAAAGGTATCGGGATCGAAATCGCCCCGGAACGACTCAACATCGCCCAACTGCGCCAGCAGGGACAAAGCTACAAACTCCTAAACTATCTGAGCGAACCCGTTCCCGAAGGAATTTTTGAAGAAGGTCAGATAATAGATTCTCCCGCTCTAGCAGAACTCATTCAAGAAACCCTTGCCAAACACAGTATAAAAATTAATCGGGTGGCAACAGCCGTTCCCATGCGAGATGCGATTATTCGTATCATTCCCGTCCCCGCAGAACTGAGTCCCGACGAATTGCGGGAAATGGTTCTCAACCACGAAGCCGGACTGTATCTCCCCTACCCGCGCGAAGAAGTGGATCTCGACTACCAGCAATTGGGAGTATTTCAAGACGAAGATGGCATTGAGAAAACCCAAGTTCTCCTGGTTGCCACGCGCAAGGAAGTGACTGAAACTTATCTTGAAACCTTTCAACAGGCGGGTTTAAACGTTGACGTTCTCGAAATTAATAGTTTTGCCCTCATTCGGACCATTCGAGAACAACTGCGGCAATTCGGCTCCCAAGAAGCCGCCGTCCTGGTAGATATCGAATTTGAAAGTACCGAAATTGCCATTATCGTCGATGGCGTACCGCAATTTTCTCGAACCGTTCCCATCGGTACGTTTCAACTGCAAAGCGCCCTATCGCGCGCGATGAACTTGCCCACCAAGCGAGACACCGAAATGTTGCAAGGTATGACCATTCCCGATACCCCCGCCGAAGGAATGCGAACCGGCGCAACGGGAGTCAATCCGGGCATGGCAGCTTTGTTGAGGGTTTTGGGAGAGCTAGCCGACGAGTTGCGCCGCTCCATCGACTTTTATTTGAATCAAAGCAGCGAACTAGAAGTGGCTCAACTGTACCTCGCCGGACCGGGGGGCGGCCTGGGTCAACTCGACGAATTTTTTACCAATCGATTGAGTTTGCCCACCATTGCCATTGACCCGGTTAGCGCTCTTTCGTTGGAGGTAGACGAAGAAATTTCCCCGGTTGAACGACCGGGGTTAGGAGTTGTATTAGGTTTAGGACTGCGGGAGATTTAAGAGCGATGTATAGTATTGACATTAATTTTCTCAAAGATCGCGCAGCACCAGCGCCAAGTGGGGGTGCGGGTGCGATTAAAGTTAAGAAAAAAGCCCTCTCTGCCAGCGATTTGCTCCCCTTATTTGTGGGTGCGGGTGTGGGTATTCTGTTCCTCGCGCTGACGGGCGGAGCCTACGCATACGTACTTTGGCGCACGGGAGAAACCCAAGAAGTCATAGACGCGAAAAACAGCGAGCTTCAGCAGTTGCAAGTCCAACAGCAGGAAATCGACCGCCTGCGAGCCGATATTGAAATTGCGAGAACTCAGGTGAGTGGTTTGGCTGGGGTCTTTGGGAGGATTAAGTCGTGGTCGGCGATATTGCAAGATATTCGCGATCGCGTACCGGGCAATGTCCGAATTAGTTCAATCCAACAAATCGAGACGCAACAAGTCGCCCCTGTTGAAGAAGTTCCCCCGGCAGAAGGCGAAGCCGCCGCCGCCGTTGCCCCGCCCCCCATTAGCCTGAGTATTAGCGGATTTGCCGCTTCCTACCAAACCGTCAACGACTTTCTGTTGTCGTTGAAAGGCTCCCAGCTATTTAGCCCCGGAGACACCCGTTTAGTCGCTGCAGAGCTGGTAGCCTACCCCGGTAGCGTTCAACAACAAGGGGAATCTCAAGTTGAAATCGAACTGCCCGAGGTGGTTCAATACGAAATTCAAACCCAGCTTACCCCCCTTCCCGACCCCGAACTGCTGCGCGTTCTAGAGCGCAAAGGCGCGCTAGGATTGGCAACGCGCCTGAGAGCGGCTGAAGCGATTGGCGGTGCTTCTCCCGAACCCGTCGTCGCCCCTCAAGAACAAGAAGTCGAACCCACAGGAGAAGTGCAACAATGACATTTGCAGACGATTTTACCCTAGAGGGCGAAGGAGCAGAACAACCAGAATATCCTTCCATTTTCGGCATCAGTTTCACGCCAACCGTCAGTGGAATATTGTGTGCCGTTCTCGGCTTAGGCGCGGCTGCCGCCTTGGGATGGTACGTCGTCAAGCCCGCTTGGGATAACCTTCAAGCCAAAGAAAGCGAACTGGGCGAACTTCAAGGGCAAATCGATGGTTTGCAGGCAGCTCAACAAGAAATCAACACCCTCGCAGCCGAACAGCAACAACTCGAAGTGCAAAAACGAGAAATTCTTAGTCTCTTTGCCAGCGAGGATAAGCTAGATACTTACCTCTACGACCTCAGCCAGCAAGTTCAGACTCGTCAAGGAGAACTGGTTCGGTTTGAACCCGGTACTGCTGATGGCTCTGGGTCAGTCGAGCCGACTATCGTCGCCGATGGTTCTTTGGGGACGGCGGCTGACGGGTTGTTGAAAACGAAGACATTCAATGTGTCGATGGAAGGGAGTTTCGATGAAACCCAATCGATTCTTCGCAGCATTGAAGCGCTGCAACTTCTATCTTCGGTTAAAGACTTCGACTCCCAGGTTCAAGACACAGAACAAGTTGCCTATGACCCAGCTAAAGCGCAGTTGGTTCCCCTAACTAAGCCCGAATTGACGACAACTTTTACCTTAGAAACCTTAGTTCCGCTCTCAGTTCAAGAACTCGAAGAAGCGACTCAACAGGCAGAAGCAGCCGTACCAGCAGAAGGAGAAGAACCCGTAGAATAGCGCTCGAAGTTGTGAGTTGCTCGGTATTTGTTCTTATCGGGAAACACCAACTTTAAGCAGACAAATATCGAAGGAAATCGTTACGGTTGAGATTTGTATAAATTTTTATAAACCCTGTTGGTATCCGCAAACTTCATTCTTGACAATTCGGGAAGTTTCGCGAACAATGAACAACCAACAGGCAGCACAGGTCGGTTGAGGAGCGAACAGTGAAAGCGTATCGAAATCATGTCGGAATTTTAATGGTAGCCTCGATGCTCGTTGCGGCAGCTAACCCCGCAAAAGCAGCTCGTCCGATTGAGGTCTCCAATCTTGAAATCGAACCCACGGCTGAGGGTGAGAGATTTGACCTAGAGGGTGAAACCCCATCGGGAGAAGCAGCACCGCAGATTTTAACCGCACATCGGGAAAACGAGTGGGTTGCCAATATTGCCAACGCCCAACCGGACGAGTTGGGAGCGGGATTTCGTGCTGAAAACCCCATCTCCGCCAATGTCGCCGTTGAAGGGAATTCAAGGGGGGAAAATCCGCAAGCGATCGCATCCAACCCAGAAGCTCAACCAACGGAATCTCCCGAACTAGAGACATTTCCTAAAAAGGTAGAAGCGCTAAAACCGGCCGCTTTACAAGCTGACAAATCCGCCTTTTTTGAAAGCGAGAAAGGTCTACAAAGCGAAGAAGCATTGCATGAAGTAACCCTTCCCGCGCAAATTGCCCAAGGGCAACCCGCGCCGCCAAACCCAACGCCCCAAGTTCCCACTTTCACCAACCCCGGAACCGCTCAACCGGTTCCCTTGCAACAACCCTACGTCATTCCCTCGCAGGATCCAAACGTCCTCGTTCCCAACCCCGGAATTACGGTGAACGGCAACCCCGTCGCCCAAGGAGAACCTTCCGAAGTCTTAGTTCCCGATACCCAGTTCAACCTCGACGGAACCCTCGCCCCAGCCGCCTCACCCCTCCAACCCAATGCTCCCGCACCGTCGTTCTTACCGCAAGCCGTACCTCCTCCAGTGGGGGATATTGCCGTATCCGGTGTCAATACCGCCCCAGCCATTATCGACCTGGGAACCGGACTCCAAGTTGATAGCTTAATTCTCAAAGACGCACCGGTACGGGAAGTCTTAAGTTTCTTAGCTCGTTCCGCCGGCATGAATTTAGTGTTTGCCGAAGGAGTGGGGCAAGCCGATGGAGAAGAAGGAGGTCAAACATTGGGAACCATTTCCCTCGACCTCGAAAATGAATCGATTCAAGACGCTTTCAACTACGTCCTCCAGCTATCGGGGTTAGAAGCCAACCGTCGCAACCGCACCATTGTTGTGGGTGCGGCACTGCCTTTGGGCGCGCGCGACCTCATCGCGCGCAGCTTGCGCCTCAACCAAGTCGAAGCAGCAACCGCCGCCACTTTCTTGGCGACTTATGGCGCGTCGGTACAAATCCTCGATACCCAAGAGACCGACATTATCGACCCAGAAACGCAACGAGTGGTCAGAACCGAGCGCCAACCGCCTCAAATTCGGACGCTGACCGCTCAAACAGGGGAAGGAGGCTCATCAGGACCGCTCTTGCTCAGGGGTCTTTCGGTATCCAGCGACGATCGCTTAAATATCTTATCGATGGTCGGGGAACCGCGCAAAATTGAAATGGCGACTTCTCTGCTCTCGCAACTCGACGCGCGCGTGCGACAAGTGGCACTCAATGTCAAGGTTGTGGATGTGAACCTCTTGGGTCAAGATGCAATTAATAGCAGCTTTTCGTTTAATATTGGTGATGGTTTCTTGTCAGTGGATGACGGGGCAATTTTCTACAGCTACGGACCATTTAATCCGCCCGACTTGACAACGCAAACTCAGCCGAGTTTGACCAGCATTCCCACGATTCAGAATCCTTTTGAAAATGCGAATATCTTCTTAGATACTCAAAATGCTCCGTTTGGGGATGTTACGCGGGGAGTCATATTCCCCAATGACCCTCCCGGGTCGCAAAACGCCAATCCTTTTGCTCCTCGTCCCGGCTTTAGCCCAGCTAGCAATCCTTTCCAAGCAGGCGTTACAGACTTTCAGCCAGGAACTCCTACAACGGTAGGCCCAGATGGCACGATTACCCCTGGTACGCCCGATCAGTATACGTTTGAGCTCCCTGCTCTCTTCCAATTCCCCCGACGCTTCCTAGCGAACCTCGAAGCATCAATCCAAAGTCTCAACGCCAAAATCCTAAGCGACCCGACTTTAGTGGTGCAGGAAGGTCAAGAAGCGACAGTGAGACTGACTCAACAAGTGGTCGGCAATATTCTCAGCGAGACACAATCGAGCGATAACCTTACAACCCGAACGGTGACGGCGCAAATTGTCGAGGCAGGCTTGAGCTTGACGATTAATGTCGATCGCATCGACGATAATGGCTTTATTACGCTGTCAGTTGCTCCTCGTATCACTTCAATCGGCGCGCAGCAAAATCTATCTTTAGGGGGAGGCGATGATAATATTATTTCGCTGCTAAACGTGCGCGAGGTCAGTTCTGGGTTATTGCGCTTGCGCGACGGTCAAACTTTGATTTTGGCAGGGATTATTCAGGATGAGGAACGGACAACAGTGGATAAGGTGCCGTTGCTGGGGGATATTCCTATTCTCGGCGCGCTGTTCCGAAGAAGTCAAACCGATAACACGCGGCGGGAGGTGATTGTGTTGCTGACTCCGCAAGTCCTCGATGATTCCGATCGCTTCGGCGGATTTGGCTACAACTACAGCCCTGGACGGGCAACGCGCGATGCCCTACAACGGTCTGGCGTTCAAGTTCCCGGCGGTCGCTAGAACCGTTCCCCGGGAGATTGGGAGGTTAGTTCTCGGTTGTTGGTAGTCTAGTGGCAAATAAAAACGACCCATAAGCCCATGACTGATATCCACAAACTCCTGGGGAAAATCGCAGCCGAAGAAGCCCAATTGCACGACACCGAATTCCTCGCCCCTTGCATTGGCGGCGGAAAGGTGCGCGCGTCTGTGGTGAAGATGGTTCGGACATTTACTCCCGAACCGAGAGATTTCGAGGGGTGGGGCATTTTTCAACCGTTAAATCCTCAAGTTGCGCGGGTTATCGACGAACCGACTTTGCCCCAACTTGCTCAATACCTGAATTTATTACAACCGTTGCGTCTCCACTTAATTTATCCTTTGCGCGGACAAAGTTGGTTAGCTTATCCGGTTAACGAGTCGGATATGCAGCAGCGCTTCGGTATGGTAAGACCGATTCCCGTTCATTTGGCGACCGAGGGAGGGGCTTTTGAACCGATTATCGCTCGCTTTGACGGTACGGCTTGCTGGTTTGAGGAAAGCGATCGCCGCGCCGATCCGCAACCCGCCCAACTGTTGCGCGAAGGGTTACGTACCGAAGCAGCGCCGGAGAATATCCGTTTTGCCGGGATGACTCCAGAAATGCGAACTGCCTACGATTTGGCGTGGCAGCAAACCGATACCGGACGGCGGCAAAGACCGGTTCGCGACCGTCCGAGGAGACGGCAACGGGAAACCGATCGCGAGGAAGGCAGACTGCGGGATGCTTTGCGCCAAGGGGGAGGAGAATTACGGGAATTTCGCGATCGCGGCGAGTTTTGGCAGGTGGAATGGACTACAGCCGATGGCGAATTCCATTCTTCAGCTATTGACAAAAATGACCTTACTGTGGTAAGTTCCGGTATTTGCTTAAGCGGCCGCGATCGCGACTTCGATCTCCAGTCCCTCGTCGGCGTTATCGAACAAAGCGAGTGGTGAAATGGAGAGAACATTGCGCTTCAATGGGTGAAACGCCGCAATTTTAGGTGGGTAGACTTCAACAAGTTAAATTTCACTCGAATCGGAAATACTTCTAACAGTAGGAAACGCCAGAAAAGTAGGATAGTAAATTACGTTCGCAGATTTTGGGCAAACTTATGCCTAGAATATAGATAAGAGCTTGTGAAACGAAGCTCGTCACTCCCTCGAAAAAAAAGAACGTTATTTATAATTATGCCAACTGAATTTCAAAAGAGAAAACTGGCGCTAGCTTTCTACAAGTACGATACATCCAAAGATGGATTTGTAGAAGCATCAGATTTAGAACTCCAAGGTCAGAAGGTGGCTGACTTGCTCGGCGTTAAACAAGACGATGCAGAGCGCGACAGAATTATATCAGCCTATCGACTGGTATGGGAAGCTTATTTCAAACCGGGCGATCGAGACGGCGACAATAAAATCACCCTCGAGGAATACATCAAGGGTATTGAACCTTATTACTCCAACGATGGCAAAGATAACTCAGCACTGGAGGTCAATAAAGTTGTTTTTGACTCAATAGATTTGGATGGAAGCGGACAGATTGATAGCGCTGAGTACGGTGTATTTTTGAGGTCTTTGGGTATTTCTAAAGAAGAGGCAGATTTCGCTTTTCAAAAAATCGATACAGACGGGAATGGTTATATTTCTCGCGATGAGTTTGCCAAAAATTTGGCTGACTATTTCCTCAGCGACGATCCCCAAGATCCTGCCAATTGGTTTTATGGATCGTTTTGAATAACAGCGCGCCGCGATCGGGACGAAACTTCCGTCGGGCGAATAACAAAAGCCTTATTGAGAGCTTCTGACCACTGTTGAAGTCGCTTCACTGATTATAATATTAGGCCGAAGCGATCGCGTTCCAATATTGACCTCGCGATCGCTTTAACTAAGTGTCCAACATCAATAATGGCTCAGGTCGGATTTGAACCAACGACCTTGGGCTTATGAGTCCCCTGCTCTAACCTACTGAGCTACTGAGCCGTGCTTTTTTAGGGCTTAACCAGTTTAGCACAAGACCTTTGTTTGACGCACTATTTTATCCAAAAAAATAATCGGAGAAACAAATCTGTTTCCCCGACCGTACTATTGTCATTTGAGTCCAGACGATCCTACGTCCTCAAAAACCATTGGCGCGTCAGTTGAAGAAATCGGACAAAGACACCCTTGCCCGATTCCTTCCTCACTTATCTTGGCGGCAAGAGAGCCATTGGGTTCACCGCACCTCGTCCGCTGGGATGCACCTCAAAGTGCAAGTGAGGACCGGTGCTGTAGCCGGTGCTTCCCATCAACGAAATTCGTTCGCCCTGCTCCACCCACTGTCCTTTACGAACCAAAACCTTGCTGTTGTGGGCGTAGCGAGTGACGCTGCCATCGGCGTGGCGAATGTCCACCAAGTTGCCGAAACCGCCCGAATTCCAGCCCGCACTCACCACTTCTCCCGATGCCGCTGCCACAATGGGCGTTCCAGTCGGTCCAGCCACATCAATGCCTCGGTGCATCCGTCCCCAGCGACGACCGTAGCCGGAGGTGAGAACGCCCGTCGTCGGCCAAATGTAGCCATTAAACTGAGCGGGTTGTTCGGGGAGATAGCGATCCGGCGCGAGGGGCGGCAGGTCTGGAGAAACCTGGATTCCCGTTTGCGGGCGCGTATTGCGATTGTACTCTACCGCAGGAGCCGGTGCCACTGCAACTTGAGTCGCCCCCTCGGAGTTGGACTCGCCATTCTCTCCAACCGCTTGGGTCCCTTTCGATACCTCGCTGCGATTGTCTCTCACTTGTACCGAAAGCACTTGTAGCGAACTGGCAGTTGTTTCTACGGGTGTAGAACGCCGACTGCGATCGCTTTGCCACTCGGTGTTAACCGATTGAGCGGAGGGCGCTTCTGCGACTCGAACTGCTTCCTCCGGACGTTCTGTTTGAGACGCTCTTTGAGCGCGGTACTCCTCGCGCATCCGCATGATATCCGCTTTGAGCCGCTCGATGTAAGGATTGGGAGAAGCCTCCACAACTGTCGTTTCTTCCTCATCGGGTTGCTGCTGCGCTTCGGTTGAAGGAACGGAAACAGCTACAGGTTCGGAAGCGGGTTTGGGGCGTTCGGGAACAGTTGCATTGGCTGAAGTCCACGGTTGGACGGGAATGACGACGCTTTCGCGGGAATTGGCGTTAGCGATCGCGTTTTCCTGTGCCTTACGAGCGCCTTCTTCCTCGTTGGGTACGACGCTAAAGCCGGGAATAACAGTTTCGTACTGTTCCCCACTGCTGCGAACCGATTGAGGTTGAGGGATTGTCAGTTCTTGGGCAACCTGAATTTGGTGGGGGTTGGCGAGGTCGTTGGCGTTAATGATATCGGAGCGCGATACGCCGTGACGTAAGGCGATCGCATCAATGGTATCTCCCGATTGGACTTGATAGGTTTGCTCCGCGTCCGCCTCGATTTCTGCCGTCGGCGCGATCAATTCCGGTTCTGCCGCATTTTCCACTTCCGGTGTCGATTGAACCTCCACCTCGAAGGAGTCCTCCATCGACTCTTCGAGCGCCGTTGCGGGAGACGGTACGTCAATGGACAGCTCCGTGCGATCGCGATTCAGCGCCGTTTCGGGGGGCGGCACGGGAATCGCTACAGATTCGTTGTAGCCATTGGAGTCAACAAACCCTGGCGTTTTCGCCATCTGGCTGGGAACAACCGAGGTTGCGGGTTGGGATTGGACTGAAGTAGAAGACTCTGTGATGGGCGCAACATTCAGTTGGCGTTGTGGCGCGTCTAACTCAATGGGCGCAGAATTGACTGCCTCTACCTCGATCTTCTCGATAGGTTCGCTCAATTGAGTGGCAACAACCTTCGAGTCGTGCTTTTTCTCGAGCGGGGCGTTGGCTGCGTCTGGGGAAATCGAAGATTGACTTAACGAATCGATGTTTTCTTCCCCATTCCAGGGGGACGATGCACTGTCGTCGAAATTCGATAAAGAACGGACTTCTTCTTTAGCGTCTTCCGGTTTCAGGGCGAGGGTGGGAACCGATTGACTCGCCGCCTCGACGGTCAAGGTTTGAGGCATTGCGATCGCTTCGGATTCCGACTCGCTGGTTGCTAACGGTTCTGCGGCTTGATAAGGATTAACCGTTGCTCGAGCAGGGAGAGGAGACTGAGGGAGATTGGGTTCTACGGCTTTCGCTTCGTCGCCTCGGCTGGGAAGCAAAACACCCGCCGTCGCGCTCATTGAAATTGCGGCTAAACTCAATAAAGTTGAGGGGCGCGATCGACGACTCCCTACGCCCTTGTGTAAGGGGCTCGCCATCGCCGCTGTGGGTTCGGGGGACGTTGCGATCGCTGAAAAAGCGTCTGCCGGACAGGGAGAAACAGGTTGAACCTTTGGTGTGAGTGAGCGTTTCAAACGACCTCCTAGTTGACGTTATCAGCAGTGGACTGTCCTGGACTTAGGCTGGATAGTAGCTGTTGAGTGACCCAGATCGCTGGATAAACTCGATCCAGATCGCTGACAGTTGTTTTTAGATTCACTAACCTAGTTAGGTTACTCTGGTTTTTCAGTTTAGACAAGATCGATCTTGATAAAAAAAACTTTTGAATGGACTCAAACCCTGATGTAACGAGCTTTTTTCTCAATGACCGGAGTTTTAGGAATATTCGAGGCTAGTTACACAGGCTCCGGAAACTTCCTGATTTTGGGGCAACTTTTAGAACGGGTCAAACTTTTTGCTTACCGTTTCCAACCCTACCGCTCTGTAGTGAAAAAAGAGTGAAAATCCTCTCTGACTCACCGCGATCGATTGACCCCTTTCGGGCTTCAAGTTTAGAGGGGATGCCCATTTCGCGCTTCTCATATAAATTTCTTATCTCAATCTTCGCCCCCCCCAGCAGCGCAGCTCAATTTCCCCAACTCATACTAAATCCGGTTTCCAAAGACCACGTTCGATAGAAACGCTCGTCTCCTTACCCCGTCTCCCCCAAATAGTTCTCTAGCAAGCAGCTCTAGTATCAGTTCCCCTTAATTTTTCCCTCAGCTCGAAGGCGATTGGGCGATTTGGGAAGATTGCTCGTTCTCGCACCCCAATAGGACAAAACCTATCCGTATTTATCGTTAAGTTTCCTTCAAAGATGAGTTAAGTCCTCTTTAAGTGTCCAGTGAATTTAGTTATCGATTTGTATTTTTTTTAACAAAGAGCTAAAAAATTAGCTAATTTTCCGACAGGGTTCCCAACTGTCGCCTTGCTTCAAAGAGACCGACAGCGGCGCTAACCGAAAGATTCAAGCTGCGAACATTTTTCTGCGTCATTGGAATATGGAGAGTTGCATCGCAGAGTTTGAGCACTTCTGGGGGCAATCCTTGGGTTTCGCTGCCAAAAAGCAACCAATCGTCCCCTTGATATTGAAATTGGATGTAATTCGCGACACCAGAGACGCTAAAGCCAAGCAATCTGCCAGTTTGGGATTGATGAAAAGCATAAAACGCTTCAAAGGTGTCGTGAACGCGCAATCGAACGTAGGGCCAATAGTCGAGACCTGCCCGTTTGAGATAGCGATCGCTGATTTCAAACCCCAAGGGACCGACCAAATGCAGTTCGGTTTCCGTCGCAGCGCAAGTCCGCGCAATATTGCCGGTATTGGGGGGAATTTGGGGATGAACTAAGACAATTTTCGGGGAAAGGGACATGGGGCATTAATGAGTTCTGAGTTCTGAGTTCTGAGTTCTGAGTTCTGAGTTCTGAGTTTCACTCATCATGACTCACGACCAACTGCCCGCGATCGCCATCCAACTCCGCCCATTGTCCCACGGGCAAAACCCCATTGGCCCCATCGTGGCCGAACGGCAATCCCGAAACCACGGGAATGCCCAAATCTCCCAGGCGATCGCGCAATACCTCCTCCACCGTCCAACTGGGAATCCCCGCCGCAATGTCGCAGGCACTAAACCGTCCCAAAGCAATGCCAACAACCCCTTTAAAAGCCCCCAGCATCCGCCATTGCGTCAACATCCGATCGATACGATAGGGGGCCTCTCCCACGTCTTCTAGTGCCAAAATAACGCCGTCTAGGGAAGGCTGTGCGGACGTTCCCAACAGGTGCGTCGCCACGGTTAAATTCGCCGGGAGAAGAACGCCTCCCACGTTCCCGCCACCCCATCCTTTTCCCTGTAGCGGTGCGAGAGGACGACCTTCGAGGCTGTTAAATAGGCGTTGCAGCGACCAGTCGGGTTCCAAGGCAATTGTGGTCAACAGCGGTCCGTGAAGGCTGCCAATTCCTTCTTTTGCCAAACTCCACAGTAAACCGGTAATATCGGAAAATCCTAGCAACCATTTCGGGTTTGCCGACCCCCAACTCCACTGCTCCAACAAGCGCGCGCCGCCGTACCCGCCCCTAGCGCAGAGAATGCCTTTGCAGTCGGGGTCGAACCAAGCGTCGGCTAAAGCTTGGCGGCGTTGTTCGTCGGTTCCGGCGAGATAGCCTTCGCCAGCGTTCCAACTGTTGGTAAAGTGGAGATGGTAGCCGCGCGATCGCACCCGTTCTACGCCCTTCTCGAACGCCTCCAACTCGCGCAATCTCCCGCTAGGCGATACAATTTTGAGTAGGTCTCCGGGTTGGAGGGGAGGAGGAAGGTGTATGTATTGTTTGTTATTGGTCATTGGTCATTGGTCATTGGTCATTGGTCATTGGTTCTAGAGCCTAAAACCTAAAACCGAGTTTGGTCATTGCTCCTATTTTCTTACCTCTAATTGCTCCCATTCTCCCATTGAAAATGCGATATTAAGATGGAACTTGTCAAACGGACAACCCTCCACTTTCAAGAAGGGACATCGGATAAAGTTTACGAAGTCGATCTCTGTCGCACCGAAGGCGGCTATCTTGTCAACTTTCGCTATGGCAAGCGCAATGCCAAACTGAAAGAAGGGACAAAAACCGACCAAGCTGTCTCCCTCGCTAAAGCGGAAAAACTTTTTGAGAAGTTGGTGAGGGGAAAAACGCGCAAAGGCTATCGCGATGTTAGTCCCTCCATTACACCTGCGCCATCGACAGAAGAAAAGAGCGAAAATCCAGCCGCAGAAGAAGGCAAGTCGCGCGCAGAAGTCGTACTCGAACGCTTGAGAAACCGCGATACGACTAATTGGCCTCTCAACCGTATCATTTGGCGCGCTGGAGAGTTAAAAATTCGAGAAGCAACTCCCTTACTCATTCCTCTATTGGGGACGGGAAAACCTTTACGCGATTACTCCATTGTCGCTTCTTTGGGACGCTGCGGCGATCGCAGTGCCGTATTTCACCTACGAAGTTTGCACGAAAATCCCCAAACGCCGGAATTTATTAAACGCATTACTTGGGAAGCTTTATTTAAATTGGCGGATAATGCTGAGAAGGCACAGATGCAATCTCAGAAAATTGAAGAGTTGCCGCCTCAACTTAGGGATTTAGCGCGTCGCGGCAGTTGTGAAGAATTGTCTGAAGCGTTAGAGGATTATTTGAAGCAAACCCCAGAAATCCCTCCGGAAATCAAAGCATTCAAAAAGTGGTTGAATCAATATCCTTGGCATAAATTGTACCAAGACACAGCTACAGGACAGGAGATTAATGCGAGGATCGAACAATTGCCGTTAGAGTGGCGATCGCGCATTCCTAAAGTCCCCGAAGCTCAACCGAATCGATATGCGTACTGGCATTCCCGCTCAGTACAAAATGCGATTGATAACTATAACCTCGAAGAAAAAAGTAAACTCTTTATTCTTGTTGATATTTTATACCAAATCGACAACGAACAAACCCGTCCTGTTGTCTTAGAATTTATCCGCACTGCCTCGTTCCAGGATACGCACAAATTTCAGCGATTGCGCCATCTTTTCAAAATGGCAGAATACCGCAATGATGCCGAAGTTTTTAGTATTTTTGCTTGTCGCATCGAGCGAGAAAAAGCAGCGTCCTATCGTTTTTATAGTTATCAGACGCGCCGATATTTAAGGCGGCGCGTTTGGCGGACACTACGGAAGTTGGGAGAAGAAGGCGATTCTAATTATATTAATCTGGCCGTCGCCGTTCTTTTGAACTACTCCGATGAAGATGCACAAAAAACAAAAAAAACAACGTTCTATCGTTGGGATTACTCGTCTCGAGAAACTCAAAAATATACCAATCAATGGGATAGTTTCGCTCCCTATTTAACGTTTAACCACATTTTATACGAAAACAGTCCGCGCTATCATTTCATGCCGGGAACAAAAGCATGGCGCTGCTCTAATAATTATAGTCCGGGCGACTCAGAACCGGAACAACGAGAAGAGGCTTTTCCCAAACTATGGGAACGGCATCCCGACGCATTGTTGAATTTGCTGCTGCAAAGTCGCTGCAATCCCGTTCATCATTTTGCAACCAAAGCATTGCGCGTTTGTCAAGACTTTTTTGCAAAAATTGAACTCGATGTTTTAATTCAACTGTTGAATCGACCTTACGAAGTTACGACACAATTTGCATTTGAAATTGCAAGAGAACGTTACGATGCCGAAAATCCTAATTTAGAGTTAGTTGGAGCGTTAATCCATTGTAGCTTTGAACCGGCGCGCGTCCAAGCTCGTCAGTGGGTCGAACAAGGGAGAGAAATATTCATCGACTTCCCCTCTTTTCTCGCTTCTCTTGTTCTCAGTTCATATAGCGATACTCGCCTCTTTGCGCGCAATTTTCTGTCCCACGCGCCGCTGTTGTCGGAAGACATGGCAAAAGAGGTAAGCGGACGCATTTTGACTGAGTTATTAACGCGCGATCGCGATGTTCCTTTTCAAGGAGAAACAAACAATGTAAGACTTCAAGAAATTGGCGAAACATTACTGGTTTGTTTTGCACCCGAGTTACGAGTCTTAGGATTACAAATTATTCAAGATTTACTCCAACATCCCCTTGCCGGAGTTCAAGCGATTGGCGCGCGCCTTTTGTTAAATCACGAAACACCGGCAGCAGAATTGCCAGGGGGATTAATTGATTCGTTGATAATGTCTCCCCATGAAGAAATTCGAGCGATTGGCGTGAGAATTTTCGGACAACTGAGCGACGAACAGTTATTACAAGAGTACGATATGCTGGCGGCGATCGCAACTTCTTCCTTACCCGATTTACGTCAATCGGTTCGTCCCGTCATCCAACGTCTGGCTAACGCGCATCCCGATTTTGCCGTGCAGTTGGCAACGGAATTGATTAATTTTCTCCTCCTTCCTGAAGATCGTGAAGGCGTGCATCAAGATATTGTTATATTATTGCGCGATCGCGTTCCGGGATGGATGTCGGGAATATGGCGAGAAACGGCGATGAAGTTACTGCGTGCCAAATCTTCCGCCGCACAAGAATTGGGAGGTTTGGCGTTAAGCGAACATTGCCAAGATTGGGTAACGGAATTTACAACTGCCGAAATTGTCAAACTCGCCAGTCACGAAATTGTATCGGTTCGAGAAGCTGCGCGATCGATGTTTTTAGAAATTATAAACCGCGTTCGTACTAATTCCCAAGAATTGCTATCGGCGGTACGTTTGTTGGAGGCAAAATGGGAAGATTCGCGCATCTTTGCACGAGAAATTTTTGACACCTTCAGCCGTACAGAATGGAGTCCCGACGTGATGGTGAGTATTTGCGACAGTATAAGGGAAGACGTTCGTCAATACGGACGCAATTTAGTTATGAATAATTTTCAACAAGAGTATGGAGAAGAGTATCTGCTGAAATTTAGCGAACATCCCAGCGGCGATATGCAGCGATTTGCGACCAACTACCTCGAAGACTACGCGGCAGGAAATTGCGATCGCCTGCGCCAACTAACTCCTTATTTTACCACCGTTTTGTGCCAAATCAATCACGGTCGCGTCGCCAAGGATCGCGTTTTCGCCTTTCTCTGTGCCGAAGCGCAACGTAGCGAGGAAGCAGCGCGCATTGTTGCCGATATTCTTACCCAACAGTCTCTCACGATCGCGATCGGCGATAAAGCGAAGGCGATTCAAACTTTGCTACAAATTAAGCAACGCTACCCGAATATTGAGGTTCCGTTACAAGTTAAAGAAGTTGCGGCAGTAAGGACTTAATTCAATACCGAAGTTTATTCTTTTGTTTCAGAAGAAGGGACTTGAGGCTGTTGTCGATCTTGATGTTCTCGAATTCCCTTTTCGAGTAGCTTACCCGCCAACCAAGATACCGATCTCTCTTCCTCCTCTGCCCATTGTTCCAGCTCTCGGGCGACTTGAGGTTGTACGTAAGTCGTTATTCGTCTGAGGTTTTTGGATGGCACCTTATCTTTGATTCGTTACGGTTTTCTACTTCATTGTAGTTCCGCACGTTTCCTCTTGACAAAGTATTCCTCGGAGTGATACTTTATGACTCTGCACGTTTAAATGCTCAACCCCCACCGTCTCAGATGTCACTCGAAAGTCGGCGGGGGAAGAGAATCCTACAGATAAGGATGTAACTCTATGGTATCAACTCCGAAGTCAATCCCGGAACTTATCCGGGAAGAAATTCCTGACGTTCCCGTTGGCAGGCAACCGGTTCGCGTATTGGTTAGCGGCATTCCCCAGGGGGTAGAACGCATTGTTCATCGCCTGCACGTCCTTGGTTTTGCTGAGGTTTGGGAATGGAGTCCGCCTTTGCCTTCGCCGGTTAGCGGTGAAGTAATTCGGGTCTTAACTCGTTACTGCATTATCAAGTAGAGACATCGAAGCGACCTCGGTCGGAGGGAAATCCGCGATCGCGCCCTTTAACCTCTATTTTACAGGAAAAGGTGCACGGCGAGCGCGATCGCCATAAAAATCCCAAAATCCCGTTACTTTCCGCCAACGGCACTCAATAAAATCCCCAAAATCTTTTTAATATCCCTTAGATAATACTCAACGCGATCGATATAAACAATTTTACCCTCTAATTTCAAAAATCTCCACACCGTCCCCGATGTTACCGTTCCATAAATAATCGGAATATTATTTTCTTCGCGATCGTTAAAAAGTTGAGCCGCTAACATTTCTGCAACGCACTGACCTAGACCTCCCTTAATATCCTCTTTTTTCGCTTCAACAAGAGTGACTACAGGAGCGCTAATAAATAGGCGTTCGGGCGACAAACTTATCAGAAAATCGCACGTCCCATTGAGTCCTTGTGCGGGTTCTACATTAAACTCAGAGCCAGAAAATAAACTAATTTTATAGTTAACTTGTCGTCTCAATTCTAGCAAAATTGGTGCAATAAGAAGTTCCGAACGAGCTTTTTCAGTATTAATATCCATAGCTAATACTGAATTTTCTTCAAGTAAGAATTCAAGGATTTCGCCAAATTCCACTTCTGCTGTATCGGCAAACAAATCTAGATTCTCGTTTAAAATCAAATTAAATGTTTTAATTATTTTATTGAGCTTAAAATCGCTATATGCCATGTCAGATCGCTTTTTATAAAAACTGATAGCTATATAAAAGTAGCCTAGATTCCCTATTTAGTCCCCTTACCCCAACTATTTCCTCCAGGTAACTCAATCAAAACGCGATTGACTTCAGTCGCTAACTTCGATTTCGGATAGCGGTAAGTCAGCGAAAGAAATACTTTAGCCGTTTCTATCACTGTTACTCTATCTACCATTTCAGTCAGTTGGAAAGGCGTATATCTTCCCTCAAAAACCTCAATACTTGCATCGCTAATTGCATCTTCTATAATTTCTAGTAATATTTCATCCCATTCCCCCTCCTTAATATAGTAAAACGTTTTATTGTCTTTAATATTTAATTTTTTGATTTCCCGAATTGCACCCCGAATTGAAGCTGCCCAAGAATTCGTCAATCGCTGTTCGAGTTGGTTCTTAATTAAATGAACGAGTAAAATAATCAAAAGCGATTCAATATTTCTCAAAATTGCCTGTTTGCTCATCCCTTCTAACTCATCGATCGAGATTAACGCTTCGTTATAGCGTCCTTCGAGGATTTTTTGTCTGAGATCGATAAGTTCTTGAGTCATGGTTAGAGTTTTTAAGGCAGAGGGCAGACTTCGGCTACATTCAGTTTAAAGAAGGCAGAGAGCAGAAGAGTTTTGAATAAAAAAGGCAAAAGCAGAAATGTTATCAATTAATTATTGCCGTGAGTTGCCCTGGCGCGATCGTAGATTTTTATTAATTTCAATCATCTGCTTTTAAGGAGAAATGATTATTCATTATTCATTATTCATTATTCATTATAAAATAACTATTCTTCCACTCTTTCAATCTTACCGCTAGCATGATAAAATCCGCCGCGCGCATCTTCCCGCAATTGCTCGACTCGATAGCGCGCGCCCTCTTGTCGCAAATTGCGGGGAAATTGGACGTTCCAACTTGAATTGTAGCCCGGGGAAATAGGACGTACTTTTAATTTACTGCCCTGCTTATAACATTCGACGATAATATCTCGAACTTCCCTCGATTGAGTCGTTCCTTTCTTAGCTTTAATACGTTGAATTTGTTCTTGAAACTGACGACCTTTTTCGGGATTTACCATTGCGACAAAATTCGCATATCCCTGAATTGCCGCCATTGTACGATGAGAATTTCCCCAATGTTTGCCATCGATGCCATCTCGTTCGATTTGAAATAATGTCGCGCGGAAGCGTTTGAGAGTTTTGCGATCGCAATTGGGAAATTCATTAACCACAATTCCCGTCACTTCCACCCGACTGGACTTGCGACGCAAAATGCGAGTCTTATCGCCATTGACCGCAAGCCCTTCGTGGGCGACAATAGACTCGCTGCGGCGCAACACATTGCAAATTTGGCGCAAACTGTCCCCCGAAGCGGAAAAGGTGAGATCGTCGGCGTAGCGGGTGTAGCTAAAGCCAACATCTGCTGCCATCGCGCTTAAACGCTTATCCAGACGGCGACACAGGATATTGCTTAAGGCGGGGGAAGCGGGGGAACCTTGGGGGAGATGGCGTTCTGTCGTGGCGATGTAGTAAGTTGTGCCGTCGAGTTCCACTTGGGTTGTTTCCGCTTCAGTACACAAAAGGGCAAAAATGGTGGCAGCGGCTTCTGAATACCCGATCGCGCAAAATATCCCTTTGACGCGCCGATAAGAAATAGAAGGGAAAAAATCTTTAAGATCGAGGTTAATTGCCACCTCTGCGCCGACGTGGGGTTGCGCGTTGGTGAGAATCGAGCGATCGCGTCGAAATCCATGAGCGCTATCGTGTAGTTCTATTTTCTCCAAAATGTTGCGCAAAATCCAATATTGTGCTTCCTTGAGTCGGGGCATAGGCGCGGAAATTAAGCGATCGCCTCCCGTTTTTTTGGGAATATTAAAGCGGATATAGTGGGAAATTTTCGACGTTTTGCGATTAAAAGCGAGAAAGCGCAGTTCTCCGACCGAAATTCCCATTGCAGCGGCAATTTCCTCGGCATTGCCCAGGATAGGGAGTTGGCGCGACTGCAACCGTTCCTCATCGCTGTCGGTGTTATTGAGTCCTCCCGATACCCCTTCGCCCAAATACCCAATTTCGCGTTCTTTGCGTTCTTGCCACGCCTGCGCGCGTTCCTGGCGTTCTTGTTCCCGCCGTTCCTTGGTTTCCTTGCGCTTGCGCCGCGACTCGGCTAATCGTTCCTTTAGCAGGCGCTTGCGGACGGCTTGTTCGTCTTGGAGTTTCTGACTTTCCCGGCGCAACTTCGCCAGTTCTTGCTGGAGTTCCCTTTTGCGCCGAATTTCGTCGGCGGGATCGTTGGGAAGTTCGCCTTGTGCGGGCCAAAACCCGTAGCGAATCATTTCTTCAAAAATAAATTGCTCGGTTCCCATTGTGGAAACGCGATCGTAGATTTCTTGGCGGGTTAGCGGTTGGTCTGCCATCAGCGCTACGGGATTTTGGCTTTTTCAATTATAAGGTTTGCGCTTTCAATTGGAAATTGTCTTTTCCGGCCGACAGTTGGCGATCGCGCCCTCTAATACGTACTCGCTTCCACTCCACCACTCCCGAACTTCGAGCAACGCTGGATACAGTCGAGTATCTCCCAATTCTCCTGCCGCTTCAAGGGTTAAAATTCCGACGCGATGGGAGGAAAATTCTTCGAGCAATAATTTTACGATTCTCTCATCTTTTCTTCGGGCTAAACCGACTAAAGCTTCGCCATAAATTTCATGGTTTTCGTCATCTTCAAAATTCTCTGGAGTCAACTGTTGCCATTGTTGCCATAAAACAGAACGAAGGGCGGGCGTATCGGCATCGACGCACGAACCCAGTCCAAAAGTTGCCCAATTTCTCACCTCATAATCTGGGTCGGAAGCCAGTTCCATTAAGGCTGCGATCGCGCGATTATCTTCTTGACCCAATAACCCATATACTACACCAAAACGAGCCTTTGGACTGGGATGGTTTTTTAATTCAATTAAGGGCGCGATCGCTTTTTCATCTTTCCAATGTCCCAAAGCGACTCCCACCGCATCCAACTCGTCTGGTTCGCGAGCGCGTTGCAACATTCCTCGCAAAATCGCAGAGCATTCATCGGGAAAGGCGGGATCTGGCATTCCCAACTGACCGAGAATATGAGCGCCTAAAATTCGTTCTTCTAAATTAGCACTTTCGCAGAGTTTCTTTGCCGCTTCAAAAACTTCGCGATCGCCTCGAAACTGCAATACGGGTATCGCTTCGGAATACTCGTCCTTTTCGGCATCATCGAGAGCGAGTTTGATGAGTTCTTGCGTTGAAAGTTGCTCTAATTGGGCATCCATTGTTATGCAAACAACCTATTTTCTACCAAATTCCTTCGAGGTTCAGGACAAAACCGGGTAGAACATTCTCCCCTGAAAGCGTTTTTGGATTATCCAACACTTCCACATCTTGTCCTTGACGGTAAATTTCGACGCGGCGATTTTTAGGGTCGATTAACCATCCCAATTTAGCCCCATTTTCCAGATATTCTTGCATTTTCGCCTGCAAGGTTTTAAGAGTATCCGATGCAGAACGTAATTCAATGACAAAATCGGGGCAAATATTGGCAAAAGTTACTTTTTGATCGGGGCTAAGTTCATTCCATCTTTCTTTGCTAACCCAAGACGCATCGGGCGATCTTTCCGCTCCGTTAGGTAAAGTAAATCCGGTAGAAGAATCAAACGCGATTCCGCCGCCATCGAGTTCTTTTACCCATTTAACTAACTGATAGGTCATGTCTGCATTTCGCTCTCCCGTTTGCCATCCTGTTGGTGGATTCACAATGAGTTCTCCTTCTGCGGTTCTTTCTAATCTTAAATTTCGATTGGCAAGAGCTAATTTGATAAAGTCCTCGCGGCTAATTTTAAGCTTCAAGCGAGGAGGAAGCAAAAGATTTAAGGTTCTGGGATTAGAGGGGGCGCGAACCATTTTGAAACCTATTGAGAACTGGAAGTTAAAAACAAAAAATCGCTCTTTAGCTAGCTAGGCATTCCTTCGTAAACCTCACAGGGACTAGACGACTCAACTCAAGCGGACTCGGGGTACCCCCGTTCATTCACTTCGAGGAAGTCCTACCGGAATACGGGGGTACCCCGAAAGTCCGTACAGTCAAGAGGCGGCTAGTGAAGCATGGTCGAACTCTACGCAAGGACGGCGATCCACCGTCCGGGTTGCAAGGAAACTCACCTTAGCTAGCAAAGGGCAATTTTTCAGGGTCAAATTAGTTTGACTTGGGGTTAATTATAGCAGTTTTGGGGCAATGTGGAGCTGCGGAAAATTAGCAAATTTTTATGCACTTGTTTCCCAACGCGCGCCGCGAGTATCCGTGGAAATGTCGGCGTTTCCCGCAACCCGAGCCAACTTTAACCAACGAGCGATCGCTCCAAGTCATCTGGACTTCAACTGCACTAACGACGGATAAAGTATAATTAAAACCAATCTCTTTCGAGCCTTCGATGGCAGGTTCAGCTACAACGCATTTAAATTGGATACTCTCTGTTATCTGAATGTAGGGGGGTTTGTTGCCTTTGGGAGAATTTAGAGAAGTCATTTGAATGCCGAACAGTTTAAGCGATTTGAGGATTGGGCTTTTTGAAAACCAGTCAACTCCAAACCTTAGAAAAAATTATTTTATCTTAACGCAATGTTAACTTTATATACTGTATGTACCGTCGTGGGAGGAGCGTTTGTCATTTTGGCAGCCGTCGCTGGCATTGACGGACCGGATTTCGACCTAGATTTTGAAACAGATTTGGAGTTTGGAGCGCGCGCAAACCGCAAAGCAGATAGCTTATTATCGCCCCAAAAACGGGCGCGCAAGCCGTTTTGGTGGATTTTGACCCGATTTAAATTTTGGACGTTTGGAAGCTGCTTTTTCGGGCTAACGGGACTGCTTCTGTCGCAGTTTCGTCCGGTATTACCTGCCAACACAATTCTCGCTCTTTCTCTGTTATTCGGTGCAGTTTTCGGCACCGCGATCGCGGTCATTCTCCAGCACTTGCAAGATAACCCTGCCGATAGTATGATTCGCCCAGATGACTTAGTGGGCTTGCTGGGGACGGTGGAAATTCCTTTCGATCGCGAGAGCAAAGGGAAAGTCAGAGTCAGCATTAAAGGAACCAATCTCGATTTAGTCGCCCTAACAGAAAGCTCCAAATCGTTGAACAGAGGCGAACAAATTTGTATCGTCGGTACCGAAAATAATAAGGTGTGGGTGGTCGAACGAGAGGCGTTGAAAGAATATTCGTGAAACGCGCGTCGGGAATTGCCCTGGGGCAAACTGAAGGTATCCTTAGTTTATTTTCAAGGGACGTTGGATAAAACGTCCGTTATGCCGTACTCTACTCAAACGACCTTATGAACACTTCCATGACCTTTCGCCCTCGGACCGAACAGCCGACTGCGATCGCGGAACTTCCGGTCAATCCCAACCCGCCCATTGTCGCTCAATTCCCTCCGGTTCAACAACTCACCTTCCTGTTGCCCCTCGTGGGAGGTACAATTATCGGCGCAATCGTTCTCATTGGGATTCTCAAAAGCATTTTATCGATTTGCAAACCTAACGAAATCCTCATCCTCTCCGGCCGCAAGCGCAAAGGTGCAGAAGGAAAGGAAGTCGGCTATCGGGTGATTTTTGGCGGACGGGCGATGCGCATTCCCATCATCGAAACCGTCAAACGCATGGATTTGACCATTATGCCCGTTCCGGTGGAGGTGAGCAATGCCTACTCCAAAGGCGGAACTCCCCTCAATATTCAGGCGATCGCCAATGTTAAAATTTCAAGCAATCCCGATATCGTCGGCAATGCCATCGAACGCTTTCTCGATCGCGAGCGATCGGAACTCACCCGCGTCGCCCGCGAAACCTTGGAGGGAAATTTGCGCGGTGTCGTCGCCACCCTCACCCCCGAAGACCTTAACGAAGACCGTTTGCGCTTTGCCGAACGCATTGCCAGCGATGTCGAACGCGATCTCAACAAACTCGGCTTGCAACTCGATACGTTGAAAATTCAAAGCGTTTCCGATGATGTAGAGTATCTCAAATCCATTGGCCGCAAGCAAATTGCCGCCATTGTGCGCGATGCTGAAATTGCCGAATCCAACGCCGTGGGAGAGTCGGAACGGATCGAAGCCGACTGTCAGCGCCAATCGGAAGTGGCGAAAACCCAAGCCAAGACAATCGTACAGCAAAAGCAAAACGAATTGCGCAAAATTAAGGCAGAATTGGAACAACAAGCGCGATCGGAAGAAGAACGAACCATCGCTGCGGCAAAGGAAGCTCGAGCCCGCGCCGAACAGCAGTTACAAACCGTGCGCGCCGAGTTGGAACGCCTGCGTCTCCAAGCCGATGAGGTCCTCCCCGCCGAAGCCGGACGACAGGCCCAGGCCCTGCACGCGCGAGGGGAAGCTGCCGCGTTGGAAGAAAATGCCCGGGCTGCCGCTCGAGCCAATGCGATGCTGTCCCAAGTTTGGCAAGAAATGGGGCAAGGTGCCTCGGAGTTATTCTTAATTCAGCAAATTGAAACCGTCTTGCGCGAAGCGGCACGAGTGCCGGAACGGTTGAAATTAGAGAATATCAGCGTTATCGATACGGGGGATGGAAAATCCATTGCCGCTTTGATGAAAGCCTATCCCGAAACAATTCTCCAATTCCTCGACCAAGTGGATCGCACGTTGGGAATTGAGGTGTCTAAAACGCTGAGTGCGACTCAATCTCAGGGGAATGGAACGGGTCGAGGGGAAAAACCGAAATCGTCGAACGGCGCTGAAGTGCCTACTAGGGTCGAACGGCACTGAAATGCCTACTACGAACGGAACGGCACTGAAGTGCCTACTACGAACCCTCAATAATTGAACCGGATTCTTGACAAATTTACAATTTTATGTATCATGGAACTTCTTGCTCTTCTCGGTTTAGCGGGTGCAGGTAGCGGCGCGATCGCCCTTGTCATTCGCAATCTCTACTACATTTGTCAGCCTAGCGAAGTCTTAATTTTTGCGGGCGGACAAACTAAAACGTCTGACGATAAAACGGTGGGATATCGTTTGGTGAAAGGGGGAAGTAGCATTCGCACTCCTCTCCTTGAAAAGGCATTTCGTTTAGATTTGACCAATATCATTATTGAATTGAAGGTGAATAATGCTTATTCTAAAGGCGGTATTCCCTTGGCGGTGGAAGGTATCGCTAATATTAAGATTGCCGGGGAAGAACCGACCATTCACAATGCCATCGAACGCTTGTTAGGCAAAACGCGCCAAGAAATCGAACAATTTGCTCGGGAAACGTTGGAGGGAAATTTGCGCGGCGTTTTGGCGAGTTTGACTCCCGAACAGGTGAATGAAGATAAAATTGCCTTTGCTAAAAGTTTGCTTGACGAAGCGGAAGATGACCTTGAGAAGTTGGGGTTAATCCTCGATAACTTACAGGTTCAAAATATTTCCGACGAAGTGGGATATTTGGATTCTTTGGGACGCAAACAGCAAGCAGATTTGATTCGAGATGCGCGCATTGCTGAGGCGGAAGCGAAGGCTCAATCGGCGATGCAAACGGCAGAAAATGATAAGATTACTTCCCTGCGGCGCATCGAACGGGATATTGAAATTTCCAAAGCCGAAGCCGAACGTCGCATTCAAGATGCGCTGACAAAGCGGGTAGCAATGGTGACAGAAGCCGAAGCCGAAACTGCTGCCGAAGTGGTGCGCACTCAAGCAGAAGTTGCGGTACAAAACGAGCGAATTAAACAGGCAGAACAACAACTACAAGCCGATGTTGTGGCACCGGCAGAGGCGAATTGCAAGCGCGCGATCGCCAAAGCGAAAGGGGATGCTTCTAGTATTGTTGAAGATGGGAAAGCACAGGCAGAAGGGATTCGCAGTTTGGCTAAATCTTGGCGAGGCGCAGGATCGAACGCGCGGGAGATTTTCTTGTTCCAAAAACTGGATGTTTTGATGAAGATTCTCGCCGAATCTGTCCCGGAAGTTGAAATTGACAATGTTACTGTCATTGATACGAAGAAGGGAAATACTGTTGCTAATTTTGCCTCGTTAATCGAGCAAGTTCGGCAAACGACGGGAATCGATGTCACTCAAATGGCGCGTCGGATTTCAGGGGAAAATTCGGCGAGTCTTTCCGCGCGATCGGGTATTCCGAGTTCGGAACTTCCTCTTTCGACTCCGAACACTTGAATCCGTCCGTAGTTATCAACATCTTTCATTCAGTCTACATTACTTATGAGCAGTCAGACCGCATTACCTGTTTCTCTCGATAGGATTTCCTTACCCCCCCAACTGCCCCCCCTTGTTTTAATTGCTTTTACTCGTCCCGATCTCCTCAAGGAGGTTATAGCAGCTATTAGCCAACAGTCTCTTTTGCCGCAAAAAATCATTACCTTTGTTGATGGCGCACGAACCGCAAAAGATATTCCTTTAATTGAGGAATGTGTCGATTTGTTGAAAGAATTAGAACGGGTCGCTCTAGTCAAAATCACCTTGCGAGCGCAAAATTTGGGGTGCGATCGCAACATCATTCTTGGGTTAAGCGAAGTTCTCTCTTCCCACGATTCTCTCGTCTATCTAGAAGATGATACGGTTCCCAACACCTACTTTTACGATCGTATGTGTCGGCTTTTAGAAGCATACCGCGATTGCCAACAAGTTTGCTCGGTCAGCGCTTACGCTCACTTACCGGCAGGACTCGATCCCCTTGTACCAACGGACTTTATGGTATCGAATCGTGTTTTCTCTTGGGGATTTGGGACTTGGCGCGATCGCTGGCAAGAAATCGACCTAGCTCATAAGCCACCCCAATATAATCCCTTCGGCAGTTTTTATCAAATCCCCGCGACACTTCAAACCAAACTCACCATTCTAAATCAATTTTGGCTTGAAAAAAAATACAAAACCGACTGGGTTATTACCTTTACCCTCGCTGCCCTTTATCATCACAAAGTTCATATTGTTCCTACTTATTCTTTCACGCGTAATATTGGATTCGGTCACGCCCAATCAAAGACATATAGGGGGAAAGAACAGACGTGGGTTAATGCTCGATACAGGGTCGATGCCTATCCCAATAGCCTGCCCTCAAGTTTAGATTTAATAAATCCCTTGAAGCAGCCTCTCAGTGACACCGAACTCGCTCGATATTTCCTCAAACACAAAGGATTATGGCTCAGTCCCCGAGGTTTTCTTTATTTATTGCAAAAATCGAGTAGCTTCAGAGGAATCTTATTACTCTCAACGTTTTTTGTGACCCGTTTTATCCTAATGTTAAAACACTGGCGCAAAGAGCGAGTCACCTGAAGGAGATGGAAAACTAAAAATGAAACTCTACTATTGCAAATACCCAGAAGGCAGACAAAACTTCGGAGACGCACTGAATCCTTGGTTGTGGGAAAAAATGCTTCCCGGAGTGTTGGACGACGACCCCCATTCGGCGTTTGTGGGGATTGGCACTCTTATTAATGATGCGCTCCCGCGACGAACCTCGAAAGCCAAGACCAGAGTCATCTTTAGCAGCGGCGCTGGGTACGGCAAAGGAATGCCGACCCTTGATGAATCCTACAAAATTTACTGTCTCAGAGGACCAATTTCGGCTCAAAAACTTGGGGTTAGCGATGATTTAGCCGTGACGGATGGCGCGCTTTTGCTCCGTAAGGCCATCGATCTCACCCCCGTGCCTAAAAAATATAAGTATTCCTACATTCCCCATTACGATTTTGCAGGGGACGGATGGCAAAAGGCGTGCGCTCTTTTGGGTTTTGGCTACATTAGTCCGGCTTGGGAGATTGAGGAGATTTTGACCAAGATTCGTCAAACCGAAGTGCTGATTTGTGAAGCCATGCACGGGGCGATTGTGGCTGACTCACTGCGAGTCCCGTGGATTCCGGTGAAGACTCACCCTTCAATTCTACCTCTCAAATGGCAAGATTGGTGCACTTCGATGAAAGTCGAGTATCGACCTCACTCTCTCAGTTATTTATATCAACCCCGCTCTTCCACGGGAGGGTGGGCGAAAGGGAAGAAGGCTTCTGGGGTGCAGGATATGTTGCTTGCTCCAGCACGACGCGCACGCGACTGGGTACGGCAACACAAAACTGCGCGAGAGCTGTCGGAGTTAGTGAAGACGGCTCGGCCTTCTCTAAGTAGCGATGCTCGCCTTGAAGAAAGATTGACTCAGTTATCAGACTGTTTGGAACGGGTTAAAATTGATTTTGAGCGAGGTTATTTCAAGGATTAGGGAGACTTGACTAAGTCTGGATGGAAGCCGAGGGCGCGATCGATAAACTTTCTGACGGCTCGTTGTCTATTGAATGCTTACAATACCATTTTACCCCAAGTTAAAAATACCAGCATTCTTGTATCGGATGCTGGTACTTTCGCGGAGAAAAATCTATTTTTTTATTTCAGGATTGACGAGAGCCGAAAACTAGAGAACTTCACGGAAAACAAAGGGAAATAGACTCGCTGAACTAGGTCAAATTGACATCAATTCGACCGCTTCCTCGAACCGCGATCGCGTCGCGACTGGGAAATGCTGATTCGGTTGAAAAAGACGGAACAATTGTGGATAATTTTTCGATTCTCCCACTCCCCCGACCTTTATCGTGTCGCCGTCCGCATCCGCGAGGAGCGCAATCGTCAGAAGTATCGGTTGTGTTGACGGCGGATACGGCAAGTTGTTGGGAAGTAGCAGAAGAAACAGATTGAACTGAAGCGCGGACTGGGGTTCCTCCCATAGCATTCAGAGGAATAGATAACAGACTGACCAGTAATAGAGAAGTAGAAGCGTGCATAACAAAACATCCGTGTCAGGTTTCTATTTCCTGTTACGGAGTTCTGGGGGGAGCATCAGGAAAAACTTCGACTGGAGTTATCCTAATTAAAAAGAAAAAATTAGAAATCAAAAATTAAAAGCTTGAAATCCCAGACGAGTCGAGGGTTTCAGCTTTTTGAGTTAAGGAAAGATTAATTAAAATTTAATAATATACGGCGAAGAAATGGGACTGACTCGCTTGCGATAAACTAAAGCTTGATACACCATTGCAACCGCTTCGGCGCGAGTAATATCCTTGTTTAAATCTCTCGGTTGGGGATAAAGAACGACGATACCAGCTTGAGTGGCTGAGGCAACGGCCGCGCGCGCGTAAGTGGGAATTGTTTCCGCATCTTCGTAGTTTTTTAAAGTGGCTTCGTCAGCCGGAGGTAGGGATAAACCGCTAGCCAAAGACACAATAAGATGTACCCGATGTAAGGTTTGTTCGGGGTGAAAAGTGCCGTCGGGGAAACCTGAAAGAAAACCGGCGCGATAAGCTTGTTGAATGACGCTTGCGCCCCAAAATTCGGGGTCGAGATCGCGAAATTGGGTCGCCGGACGCAGGGGTGGGGGATTGAAGATGCGAACCACAAGGGCGGCATATTCGACGCGGTTGAGGGAGGCATCGGGTTTGAAGGTGCCGTCGGTGAAGCCGCTAATGAGTTCTAAACTGCCGAGACGACGGATGAAATCGGCAGCCCAATGATTTTGAATGTCGGTGAAGGAAGGGATGAGGGGATCGGGGTTGACGAGGTAGGGCGAGGCGATGAATTCCGCGTCAGCGGTGGCGACAAGGGCTTGGTACAAGAGGGCGGCAATTTCGGCGCGCGCGATGTCGCGGAGGGGATTGAGATATTGGGGGTCCGGATGGTTGACAACGAGCTGTTTTTGTGTTGCAGTGGCGATCGCGGCGGTGGCATAGGGGGGAATTTGAGCGCGATCGCGATACATCAATAAGACATCGGGCAAGCCCCCAGTTAGCCCCAAACCGCTGACGAGGGAGACGAGGGCCTGGACGCGGGTTAAGTTTTGCTGCGGTCGAAACGAACCATCGCTCATCCCAGCAATAAAGCCCATTTCAGCCGCCTTTTGAATCGCCTTCGCCGCCCAAAATGTCGCCGGAACGTCCCCAAATTGACTTTGGCGGCCCAACTGTCGGGGAAGATCGAAAACCGTGGCAATTAAAGCGGCATATTGGGCGCGGGTGAGAGAGGCTTCGGGTTGGAAGGTTCCGTCGGGAAAACCGCTGATGGCCCCCCGTTGGACGAGGCGATCGATAAAGGCTTCGGCCCAGTGGCCATCGATATCGCGAAAGCGCGTCGGACCGGCGAGAGACTCGGCGACGAGGGTAGCGAGAAAATCGACCCGACCTTTGACGGCAGCGGGATTGAGTTGATTTCCCGCCGAGGCGATCGCGCGCGCGGTTTGATTGATTAAATCTGCCGCAGAATTTCCCTCAAATACGTTCCCCGCCGGGTCTTGACTGCTGCCCAAATCGGGAGCAGCGCGATCTTTAACCAGCAACCCTGTTTCGGAATTATTGGAGAACAAATTGCGCCGCAACACGGGTTTCCCTTGGCGCGACAAATGAAGGCCAATGCGATTGTCCCGCAGTTGATTGTCCGACAGCAAAGGCGCGCTATCGTCGCTGATGGCGATGCCAAATCCCGTTCGTTCAAATCGGTTGCGCCGCGCTTCTCCCTTGGCATTGCGGACGAAAAAAGCGCCGGCGGACGCATTGTTGGCAAAGAGATTATCGAGCAAAATTGGCTTGCCGTTGCCCGTAACAAAAATGCCCTCGCGCTGGCACTGAGTTAAGGTACAGTTAGCGAGGGTCGGCGAAGTCGATTCGACCCAAATTCCGGTACCCTTGGTTGTGGGGTTGGTGACGGTGACTCCGCGAAGCTGGGAGCCATCGACGAGGAGAAGGGCGATATTTTGTTCTCTGAAAGTGGCGCTGTAGTAGATGCCGCCGCCTGAAATGAGGATACCTTGTCCTTGTGTGGATTCGTCGCCGATCGCAATACACCCGGCAGGAATGGCGATGGGGAAAGTCTCGCCGCTTTGGACGTTGTAGGTTCCCTTGGCTAGCTGAATTGTCGTCGGACCGGTGGCGCGTTTAACGGCTGCGGTGAGCGTTTTGAGGGGGGCAGTGCGGCTCCCGACTGCGTTATCATTACCCGTTGTGGGATTGATGTGAAGCACGATTTTATGGGTTCAGAGTTGTGAGTTCAGAGTTCAGAGTTGTGGGTTGTGAATTATGGGTTATGGGTTGTGGGTTATGGGTTGTTAGTTATGAGATTAGTTATGAGATTAGTTATGAGTTGTGAATATTTTTGAGGCGAGGGGCGCGTTTGGGGCAGTACGCTGTCAGCGTCTCTCGATGGGATAATATTAACCTGGTGATTCGTCATTGGTCATTTGTTCTTAGTCATTTGTCATCGATCATTTGTCCTTAGTCATTTGTCATCGATCATTTGTCTTCAGCCTTGAAGCGTAACTTTTATAAAATGACCCGAATGCTTTAAAATCCCTTCTGCCCTATAACCCCACTCCCTATCTCCCCACCTCCCCACCTCCCCAGTTAAATCATGATTGAAGTCGAACATCTCAGTAAAAACTACGGTTCCCAACCCGCCTTGGACGATGTGACGTTCTCGGCGAATCCGGGGGAGATTTTGGGGCTTCTGGGGCCCAATGGGGCGGGAAAAACGACGACGATGCGGATTTTGTCGGGATATTTGCCGGCGACGGCGGGAGTGGCGAAGATTGCGGGTTATGATGTTCGGGAGAATTCAATGGCGGTGCG
>JAXHVQ010000042.1:0-42029 GCA_034189065.1 Cyanobacteriota bacterium | reverse complement strand
GGGGAGCAGGGGAGCAGGGGGAGCAGGGGAAGCAGGGGAAGCAGGGGAAGCAGGGGAGCAGGGGGAGCAGGGGAAGATAGTACATTTCCAGCGATCGCAGTGCAAGAACTTCGATCGAATTTTCCCCCTGCCCTCGAAGATTTAAGTCACCCTAATACACCGCTTCGCGCATTGATTAATAGGGTTTCAGCTTTGTGCAGCAAGCCCTATATAGCGTTTCCAAATGAAATATAAACAGATAAGGATATTCCCTACTTTTAGTAACTCCTCAAACTCCCTTGAATTCTTCTATTCTTCTATTCTTCTATTCTGAATCCCGAAGTCAAGATTTTACAAATCAAATAAAAACGCTATATAGCGATTAAGGTGCACCTGCGCTGCGCTAACACACCCTACAGATAGCGATCGCTAGTTGAACCGCACATAATTTAAAGGATTGACAGATTTGCCATTTTGCTGTAGCTCGAAATAAAGATGAGGATAGCTCGCATCGCCGGTGCTACCCACGCGCGCGATGGTTTGTCCTCGCTTCACCTTTTGACCGGGGGTCACGATATTCCGCTGGTTGTGGGCATAAATGGTGCGATCGCCGTTTTCGTGAGCGATAACTAAAACTAAAGCTTTTCCCAACCCTTTTCCCGCTGCTTTAACCACTTGTTCTTGGTCTCCGAGTCCGGCAGCGATCACCTCTCCATCGGCAGCAGCCACAATTGGCGTACCTTCAGAAGCGGCAATATCGACTCCCCGATGGCTGCGGTTGCCAGCCGTGCTGTAGCCTTTTCTCACGCGCCCTTTGGTGGGAAATTGATAAGTCGCTTGGGGGGCATTAGCCGGTTGGGATGCGGGGGCTGAGGCGAGGGAGACGAGAACCGAGGAGTCGGGAATTTGGAAATAAGCTTCGAGGCTGGAAGCGATCGCGCGGGTTCGTCGCATTTGGTCGTAATGGACGCATTCCCACTCGGTCACCGGGCGATTTTCCCGAGCGCAGATGCCCAACAGTCCGCCCGCGTGGTTATCTCCCCGTTCGAGATCCAGTTCCCCGGCATCATTGAGATAAAACGAGGCCGTTCGCGCCCAAGCGATGGCCTCTACCCCTTTGAGTCCGCCTTGGCGCGCCATTGCCAGGGCTTGGGGAAAGCGACGGGAATGAATTTCGCTCGCTTGGTTATACAAATCCGCCGTGTTGATCAGGGCTTCGGGGTCTCGGTTGGGGTCAATGCCCACCGCCTTCAAATCAGCAATATTCGTCGGCAATTGACGGCGCGATCGCTCCAAACAAATTTGTTCGGCTAGGGCGATATTCCCCCCACTCCGTCCTTGGTCGCTACACGGGCCGTAGTTTGTGGCAAAATTTCCAGGGTCGGTATGTCCGAAGTACAACGGGGTCTGTTCGACATACAGCGTTCCCTCTTCGCGAAAGACGCGGTAATTCCCCTCAGCTTGACCGATAGCCAACATTCCCAGAGAAACGGGTGTGGCGAACAGTTTTGCCGCCGGGATAACCGGACCTGTCGCCCGCGAGGGGGGGGGTTGGTTTTGGGAGGGCGATGGAGTTGATGCGGCCCTGTCAGGATCGCTTGGCGTTGTTTCGAGGTCTTGGGGTTGGGCGTAACTGGCCAAGAGCGCTGGCGTAGGTATGGCCACCCGCTTGGGTTTTGCCGCAGACAATTCGGGATTTAAGGCAACTTTAGCAGAAGAGTTGATTTCACCCGTTGCCTTCGGTCTCTCCCAGGATAAGAGTCCTGCGATCGCTGCTGTTCCAACTATGCCCAGCACCGATCCCCTCGACAACCATCCCCATTCAGGCATGACCATAAGCAATTGTTAAAGAATGGTAAACGTCAATGTCCGAATGAACATTTTACCCTTCTATCGACCAAACGTCTTCTCGGTGGAGGACGCTCTAAATAGTCTAATAACAATTTCTGATTTTTCTTGATTTTGGGATTGATTTATGCGTAGCCGTTTCCAGAACTCTCCGAACTGGAAAAAGGCGATTTCGATCGGCTGATATATTTTTAACGACAGAACGCTAACGAGCTTTTAGAATCCTTCTTGTAAAATGCTCGAACTGCCTGAATGCTTGTGCTTGTTGCAGTGCGATAATCGATCGCTCTTATCGGAGAAGGCGAGCGAGGCATAGAAGCGGTTCATCAAATACGGCGGGGAGGATGTCAACAGCGTATAATCCCGCGATATCGTTCCTATTCTATATTTAGGACTGCACGTTTGGTGAAGTCTAAAAAGTAATTCTTGATCTTTTTGGAGAGAGTCTGATGTTCGATCCCAAACTATTTACGGTTGTTAGTGCTGCGGTTGTCAGTAGCGTCGCGATCGCGGGTTCAGCCGAAGCTGCGTCTATGTTCGGGGTCGATCTAGATGCGACAAACCCCAACAACAAGCAAGCTTTAAATTTAGTGGCTGGCGACTATAAAGTTGAGCTTTTAGGAATTGCGGATGGAGGTCTATACGACGCTTGGAGTCTTCGCCCATTTACAACTTGTCCGCTGGTGTGCGACCAAACCAGACCCATAACGTTTACAGGTTGGCTACAAAATTCCTCAATTGAATCCAGCAATATTACCTCAATTAGCAATGCACTTGAAATAGGGGCGGGAAACTACTTAGCAACAGATTCCAAGGTTTATAGTACCGCAGCGGCTGCAACGGCTGCATTTACCCCCGTTCTGTTCTCACTAGGCGCAAATAGCAACGTCAACTTTGCAATTCTCGACGATCCGTATTTTGATAATCGCGGCGGACTTTCACTCAAAATTTCGCGCGTCCGGAAACGGTTCCCGAACCGACTTCTACACTAGGCTTGCTGGTTTTGGGCATATCGGGTGCCAGTTCGGTACTTAAGCGCAAACATCGTCCGAGTGCATAATCAGCAACTTTCGACCCTACTTCCTGTAAAGCACTCTAAGTAGAGCCGTGTTTTCCCTGAGAAAGCGCGGCATTTTTTAGAGAAACTTTCGAGGGTTTTACCTTCCGGAGGAAGCGATCGCGCCCTCGAAAGACGTTCGTAGAATCATGCTTACGGGTACAAGGGTTAAAATCTTGGTTAGAACAAAACTGAATTACCCCCTCATTGGACAAACGCTCGAAGAGCGCTACCAAATTGTCGAAATTTTGGGAACAGGAGCCTTCGGTCAAGTCTATGTGGCAAGAGATGTACAATCTCCTGAATTGCGCTACGCTATTAAACACTATCCGCTCCACCGCGACCATCCTCACCTCGTGCAAATGAGTCGGCGCGTCTTTGCCACAGAAGTTAAAACCCTCAAAGTTTTAGGCGTTCATCGACAAATTCCTCAATTCATCGACGCTTTTGAGGCCAACCAAGGGTTTTACTTAGTCCAAGAACTGATTGTCGGTCAGACGCTCAACGACTATCTAACCCTTTGGAAGCATAGCGATCGCGCTCAACGGGAAGCAGAAACCCTTGCTCTATTAAAAGATATTCTCGTTGTCTTAGATTTTATTCACAGTCGCGGCATCATCCACTGCGACCTCAAACCCAGCAATCTCGTCAGGCGCGCCAGCGATGGAAAATGGGTGTTACTCGATTTTGGCAACGCCCAACCCGCGCGTCGGTCCTTAGAAGAAGACCCACTAACGCTGCCCTCCAAACCCGCGATCGCCGTCAGTCCTTCTGGGTATCTCGCCGCCGAATTGCTCGCAGGTCAACCTTACCCCAACAGCGACATCTATTCCCTCGGCACAATCGGCGCTGAAGTCCTGACGGGAGAAGATCCGGTACGATTCCACTTCGATCTCGATCGCGGCGAAGTCATTCTACCCTACTTACGTGAAGATGCCGTCGATTTGATGGGCGAAGGCGAGACCTTAGAAGCCATTTTACAGAAAGCCATTCGCTATAATCCCCGCCAGCGCTATCGAACCTGCAAAGAGGTGTTGCAGGCTGTGGATTCTCTTCATTGCGTTCCCTCCCCCCCTTGGCTCGATAATTTAACGGTGGAAGCCGAGGCAATCCCTGCCGACGAATTGACTGTGGAGGAAGCCGGTTCTTTTTTCGACGAAGATGAATTAAATACCGTTATTGATTTAGGCATGGGACTAGGAGGCGCGATCGTTCCCGTGGCGGACAATGAACCCCCAAGGGTTAAGTCGTCCCGAACTCCTGTGCTGTATCGCGCGGGAATGACCCTTGCTGCTGTCAATACCGCCGCCATTGCCCTTGGAGCCTACGCTCTGCTCGACGTGGAGAATGCCGATCCGGGGGCGAAAGTGCTCTCTCAGGCGACCCAAGCCTATCATCGCGGCCAACTTGACGAAGCAGTCGCACTCGCTCAGTCGATTCCTGCCGATAGTTTATCTTATACTAACTCCCAAGAGGCGATCGCGACTTGGCAGAGCGAGTGGGAAAAAGCGGCGGCTCAATTCCAAGAAATCGAGCAAGCATTGGAGCAAAAGTATTGGGAGACGGTCATCGTCAGGGCGCGCAAACTTCCCCAAATTGGCTTTTGGCGCGAAAAAGCTACTCCCCTCGTCGTCCGGGCAAAGGCACAGGTGGAAATTGAAGCGCGAGATTTACTCTCGAAGGCCTTTGCTCGTGCCGAACAACGAGACTTTACCCGCGCTTTGGGCTATCTCGAACAAATTTCGCCTTATAGTGAAGCTGGCGAGATCGTTCAGTTGAAACTTGAAGAATATCGCACGAAACAGAATATTCGAGCTAAAGTTTTGCTCCAACAAGCTTATAATCGCGCTCAACAACGCGACTTTCTCGGCGCGATCGCTTTGCTGCGAGAGATTCCCCAACAAACACCCGCCGGCGCGATCGCTCGAGATAAATTGGTGGAGTATGCCCAAAAACAGCAAATTAAGGATCGAGTTAATTCTTCTCCCATTATCGAGCTGCAAGTTCGCCGTCCATTTCTTTAATGGCATACTACATACCATATATTCACTCATAAATCAACCCATTTTTGGAAAAAATACACACACAATCTTTTGACACTCCCCGTCCTAAAGAGACGGGGATTCTTCGTTCGTAGACCCAACTTGCCTTGACAAGATTGCTCCAGCCAAGGTAGAGGTTGAGTCTCCCGAAGCGTTCGGGTCATTGACCCAAGTTCCCACGTGCCCCGTGGTACTCAAGGCTAAATTCAAGATATTAATTGCAGCATTCCAATCTCTGTCGAGGACAAATCCACACTGACAAACATGAGTTCTCATTGACAGAGATTTTTGAACAACTGTGCCGCAATTAGAACATTTTTGGGAGGTATAAGCCGGATTAACAGCAACCGTTATTTTTCCAAACTTCTTCCCAAAATACTCTAACCACTTTCTGAACTGGTACCAACCTGCATCATTAATCGACTTGGCGAGGCAATGATTCTTGACCAAGTTTTTAATCCTCAAGTCTTCGTAGGCGACCAAATCGTTAGATCGGATTACGCAACGCGCTACTTTTTTAGCGTGTTCTTCGCGTTGTCTACTTATCTTAAGGTGTACTCGTCCCAGTCGATTAATCGCTTTTCTTCGGTTGGCAGAGCCTTTCTTTTTTTGGGAAACGCGCCGTTGTCGGAGCTTCAGCCGTTTCTCTCCTGTGTGATAAAACTTAGGATTGGCTTCGCTACGACCGTTAGAGTCGGTGTAGAACTCTTTGAGTCCCACGTCTAGCCCAATTGTCTTGCCTGTTGGTTGAACATCTACCTTGTTTTCAACTCTAATGCAAAACTGAACGTAATAGCCATCGGCACGACGCACCAATCTTACTCGCTTTATCTGCTCGAGTTGATAGAAGTGTAAGTCCCGCGTCCCTTTCAGCTTCAGCTTGCCAATCCCTTTCTTATCAGTGAAAGTAATTTGTTTGCGGGTTTGAGAAAGCTTCCATCCGCTCGTCTTGTACTCCACCGAACGGCAGTTTTTCTTAAACCTTGGGTAACCTTTCTTCCCTGGGATAGACTTTCTGCAATTGTTGTAAAACCGAGCAATTGAGCTGTAGGCTCTTTCGACTGCGACTTGGCAAGCATGAGAGTTCAAAGCTTTGGCAAAAGGAAACTCAGCCCTCAGTGCTGTGTTGTGACGATACAACTCTTTCTGTGAGGGGCTGTGTGCGGACGCAGGTTCCGCACCTTGTAAGCTCCGTCCTATCTCTCGACTGTCCATCCAGTAACGGATGCACTTGTTGCGAACGAATTGAGCTGTCCGAATTGCCTCATCGACAGCAGCGTATTGGCTCGTTTTCCCTTTAGTTTTGAACTCTAAGACAATCATCTGACGCAGGAAAGCTTCACGGCAACCATTGTACAGTAAAGCTGCCCTGAAGGGCAGGGCTTGTAATCCCACTATTTTCGGTCAAAAATGAGAGAGAGGAGTTAGGCTGAAAGAGAGAAACAGGGAATGGAGGGAACTTCAAGTCTCTCCATCGAGTCAACCCAGATGAGGTGCAGTCTGGTGTGACAAAATTGCCAAGCTCTCTCATCCGAAATCGATTCGGGACGAGAGAGCGAAAAATGAATGGACAGATTGCAGCTCAAAAAAACAATCAAGAGATTCGATTTCTCGATAGATAGATAGATATTGAGATGATGGGCGATCGCAAAATCCTTAAAAATTTCAGTCTGGTAACCGGCGCGATCGCGTCGAGTCTGTTTTGGTTTGGTCTCGATGGGCTAACCCCTCCGAGCGCGCGGGCGCAGTTAGAAACTCTCATCAGCGTTAGCTTCCCCCAGCCAGCAGGAAACCCCGGCAGACCGAGACGCACCACAGGTTCTGGCACTCGCGACGGGAACAGGTCATGCGTCGCCCGAGGTCGGGGAATTCTGCCAATGACAGCGATGATGCCCCTAGATAACGTGGGAACGACAATTGCAGCCGATCCATCCCTCTTGGTTTATGTCCCCCCAACAACCGCCCAATTCGCAGAAGTGGTCATCGAAGACGAAAACTTTAACGAAGTGTACGTCAAAAGCGACATTACCCTCGCTCCCGAGTTGCACGAAGAACCGGGCATCGTGGCGCTGAAGTTGGAAGGGGCAAATTTAGAACCCCATCGAACTTATACGTGGACATTTAACATTATCTGTAACGGACGCGATCGCTCGCGGGATCGTTCAATCGAAGGTCTATTCGAGCGCCAAGAACTCGATGCCGACCTGGAAACCCAACTCGAAGGAGCCTCCCCACTCGAACAAGCCCAATTGTATGCTCGATCGGGGATTTGGAACGAAGCCGTTCTGTTACTGGCAAAAATGCGCTCGTCGGAGCCCGAGGAATGGAGAGAATTATTAGAATCGGTTCAACTAGAATGGATGGAGCAAGTCGCATTCCTGGAATAAGAACCAATTTTTTCAACGAGAATTGTTTAATTTTATAAATATATGAGGTAACAAGAAATGAAATTCAATCAATGGGCCCGGTCAACGAGCGCGATCGCCATTTTGCTATCGCCGGTGCTAGTTGGGTTTGCGCCCAACCCCTCGCAACAACATCCTTCGGTTTCCAGCAACGCTCCGATGCAGGTGAGTATCAACTTCCCCAGCTCTCCCGGCGACGGCACAAGGCCCAACCGCACCGCCAGTGGAGGAGCGCGCGCCCTTTGCTATGTCGAAGGGCCGAGGCAACAAGCACTTCCCATGACGGTGTTGATGCCGACCAATAATGTGGGGACGACGGTGGAAGAGGATCCCGCTCTACTGTTATATATTCCTAAATCGCGCATTGACGGAGGAGAAGTGGCCATTGTCGAGCGCGACAGCGATCGCGAAGTTTACCTGAAGCAATTCGACCTATCCAACAAACCAAGCGACGCGGCGGGAATTGTTAAAGTCCAACTGGAAGAAGCCAATCTCGAACCGGGTAAAACCTACGATTGGGTCTTTTCTCCTTTCTGCATCAGCGATAATGGAAGAGTCGATTATCTTGGAGATGTCTACGTAGAGGGCAGCTTCCAACGAACCGAACTCGCGCCAAGCCAGGATGTCCAGATCGAGGAAGCGACAACCCCCTTGGAAAAAGCAGAAATTTATGCTCGCTACGGGATTTGGAACGAAACTCTAGAGTTAGTCGAACAACTGCGACCTTCCAATCCGCAAGAATGGGTGAATTTGCTGAGGTCAGTGGAACTCGACGAACTGGCAGAAGCCCCTTATTTCGGAGAAGCGCAGTTAATCGCTGAGGAAGACGAATCGGAAACAGAAGCCATTTTACCCGAACTTTTGGAGCGCCAAGAGACGAACCGTCAGGCGAATTGAGAAGGCGCGCTCCCCAACGAGTTAACTCAGTAAAAGCTCGGAGGTAAGCGATCGCCTTTTCTCGTCCTTAGAAAAAGCAAATCTGCTAAAATTTTTACCCAACTTGGAGGTGATTGATATGGTCATGAATAAATGGATCCTCTCCACAAGCGCGATCGCAGCCTTATTCGCACCCGTTCTCGTGGGGTTCGCGCCCAACCCTTCACAAACAACAGTCTCGCCAACGGTTCCCACGCTGCTGAGTCTGACCTTTCCGAGGTCTCCCGGCGGCAGAAGAGGTCCCGCTCGTACCGCCAGCGGCGGAGCGCGCAGTACGACCTGTTTTGTTAAGGGTGTCGCAGACCGCGTGACTCCAATGACTGTCTTAATGCCGACCAACAATATTGGAACCACTGCGGATGCGGATCCCGCTCTGCTCGTCTTCATTCCCGAATCTCGCATTGACGGAGGAGAAGTCAGGATCTTCGAGCAGGTAGAAGAACAAGAGGTTTACGTGGGCAAATTCGACCTCTCCAATAAACCTGGAGATACGCCAGGGATTGTTAAGCTGAATCTGGAAGAAGCTAACCTCGAAGCGGATAAAACTTACGAGTGGTCGTTTACTCCCTTCTGTCTCGACGACAGGGGGGAACCAGATTTACTACCAAGTCCCTTTTTAGAAGGGACGTTCCAGCGCACCCCTCTAACCCCAGTGCAAGATGCTCAACTCGAACGAGCCGAAAGTCCCCTAGAACAAGCTGAGATTTACGCTCGTTCCGGGATTTGGAGCGAAACCTTAAATCTAGCCGAACAACTCCGTCCCTCCGAACCCCAGGAATGGATGAATCTGCTCGAGTCGGTGGAACTGGGCGAACTGGCAGAAGCTCCCTATTTCGGAGAAGCTCAATTGATGGGAGTCGAGGAAGACGATGGGAAAGGGAGCGCAGAAGCCCCGCTAGAAAATCCCGGACGCGAACCGACCACCTCTCCCTCGACTCCCATTGAGGGTCTGTGGTAAGGGCAAATCAATTTGGGGACGTAGCGCGATCCTTTAAAATCTAGTGGCAATAAAAAGGGATTTGCAGTAGTATCTTGAGAGATACAAAAGACCGCTCTGCCTAAAGTTAGTGAGGATCGCGGGTAAAATGGGAGGAAAAAGAAGAGAACTGGTTGAAAGAAAGAATATTTTCCGTATTGTTATTGGGTTTGGGTTCCGCTCGACTCATACCGAATCATTTCAGTTGGAGCGACTCTAAGGATAATGTGGGCAGGACTGAAAAACTCTCTATGGCAATGGCGCGGCGTTTGGATAACAGCTCCAACAGTAACATTACTGGTTTTGCTCGCGCGGGCGGCAGGGTTGTTGCAGCCGTGGGAATGGGCAGCCTACGATCAGTTGATGCGGCTGCGCCCGACTCCCGAAAAGGACGATCGGGTGCTCGTTGTGGGCATCAATGAATCAGATATTCAAGCTATAGGTCAAGCGATTATTCCCGACGGCGTTTACGCCCAACTTATCGAAAAACTCAAAACCCAAGACCCTAGAGTTATCGGCTTAGATATTTATCGCGACCAACCCGTCAACCCCGGACACGAAGAACTGACCCGAGTTTTTGAAGAGACTGACAATGTGATTGGCATCGAAAAAGTCGTCGGCGATCGCGATCGCGAACGAGTCGCCCCTCCCGCAGTTCTCAAAAACAAAAATCCGCCCCAGGTCGGAGCTAACGATACCATCGTCGATGCCGACAAAATTATTCGGCGCGCCCTCCTTTCTCTCCCCGACGACAGTGGCGAAGGGTCGATTCCTAGCTTTGGGATGTACGCAGCCGCTAAATATCTCGAAGCCCAAGGGATTACGCCAGAGCTAGTCGAAGGAGATGATACGGGGTGGAAGCTGGGCGAAACGGTTTTTACCCCCTTCAAACCCAACGACGGCGGCTACGTGCGCGCCGACGATGGCGGGTATCAAATCTTACTCAACTATCGCGGCCCGGTGAGAACCTTCGAGACCGTTTCTTTGATGGATGTCTTAGACGAGCGCATTGCCGAAGATTGGGCGCGCGATCGCGTCGTCTTAATTGGCATGGTCGGCGACAGTTCCAACGACCTCTTCTTCACGCCCTATAGCAGCAATCTCCTCACGCTGCCCGATCCCGTCCCCGGAGTCGAAATCCACGCCAATATTACCAGCCAAATCCTCAGTGCTGTTCTCGACAATCGCCCCCTCATCCGCAGTTGGGACGATCCCCTAGAAGCCTTGTGGATTTTCACTTGGTCTGTTGCTGGGGCCCTCCTCGCCTGGAGTGCAATGCGCTACACCGGGCAGCCCCAAACCCTCTTCCTCAAAGCCGCGGGCATTATTATTTTTGCCGCCGTCACCTTGGGGGGAAGTGTCTATGCCGCATTCGCGATCGGTTGGTGGATTCCTGTGGTTCCCCCCGCTCTAGCCTTAATGGGATCTGCAACCGTCATTACCGCTTACGTCGCGCGCAGTGCGGGCGATATTCGTAAAACCTTTGGTCGCTACCTCACCGACGAAGTCGTCGCCAATTTGCTCGAACATCCCGAAGGGCTAAAAATGGGCGGAGAACGCCGCCAAATTACGATTTTAACCTCCGACCTGCGCGGTTTTACAGCCCTCTCCGAGCGTCTTTCTCCCGAAGAAGTGGTGCGAATTCTCAATTTTTATTTGAGCCACATGGCCGATACTATCACCCATTTTCAAGGCACCATTGACGAATTTATGGGAGATGGAATTTTAGTACTATTTGGCGCGCCAACCGTGCGAAAAGACGATCCCGAACGGGCAATTGCTTGTGCGATTGCCATGCAACAAGCGATGAGTGCGGTGAACCAGCAAATGCAAATTTGGGGTTTGCCTAACCTCGAAATGGGCATTGGGATCAATACGGGAGAAGTGGTCGTGGGCAATATCGGTTCGGAAAAGCGCACGAAGTATGGCGTAGTAGGCAGTCAAGTTAACTTGACCTATCGTATTGAATCTTATACCACCGGCGGACAAGTCTTAATTTCTGAAACGACACTTAAGCAGGTTAAAGTCGAGCTGAAAATTAACGGCTCCAAAGAAGTTTCTCCCAAGGGTGTGGCGAAGGCGATCGCGATCTACGATATTGGCGGTATTGGCGCGCCCTACAATTTGTCGATTGTTAAGGAAGAAGAAGTTTACTATCCTCTGACCCATCCACTCTCCCTCCAATATGCTGTTGTAGAAGGCAAAGATATTGGGAATACTATCTATCAGGGACAATTAGTCCAGTTATCTGCCAAGGGGGGAAAAATTTGCTTGGAAGGTCAGGTTAACCACAAAGCACCTTCTCCTCTGTCTAATATTAAGCTGAATTTCTTTCAGATGAATTCCACTGCGAATTTCAGCGGCGAAGATGTTTACGCCAAGGTGCTAGAGGGAGCGGAAGATTTTCAGGGTTGTTTCTACGTTCAGTTCACTTCTAAAACTCCGAAAGTGGACGCAAAACTCAAGGAAATTTACGCGGATAATAAAGCGAATTAATCGAAAGAAATGAAGTTAATATTTTTGGGTTCCGGTTCGGCTTTCACGGTTGGGGCTGATAATTTTCAATCGAATATGGTCTTGAGCGATGAGTGCGGTAACAAATTGTTAATAGACTGCGGCTCGGATATTCGTTTTTCCTTACACGAGGCCGGACTTTCCTATCGGGATATTACAGATATTTACATTAGTCATCTTCACGCCGATCATGTTGGCGGAATGGAGTATATTGGATTTGCAACGTTTTTCGATCCTCGATGTCACAGACCCAAACTTTATATTAGCAAAGACGTTGTTAGCGATTTGTGGGATCGATGTCTTTCGGCTGGCATGAGAGATATTGGTAACGATATTGCCGATCTTTCAACCTATTTTGACTTGAATAAAATATCGAGGAACGGTCATTTTTTTTGGAATAATATTAAATTCGAGTTAGTGCGCGTAATCCACGTTCATAATGGTTTTTATTTGATGCCGAGTTATGGATTATTTTTTAATGTAGAAGGGGTCAAGATATTTTTGTCCACTGATACGCAACTGCGACTTGAGGAAAATGGGGAGTATTACGAAGAAGCTGATTTGATTTTTCACGACTGCGAAACTTGCAAATACCCGACCTCCGTTCACGTTAGCTATCAGGAACTTACTCGATTGCCCCAAAGACTCAAAGGAAAAATGTGGCTCTATGGATATCAACCGGGGAATCTTCCCGATGCTGAAAAAGATGGCTTTTTAGGGTTTGTGAAACGAGGTCAAGAATTTGAGTTTAATTGGTCTCGTTTGCCTGCGATTTGTCCCCACTGAGTTGGGTTTTAAATGTTTGAAATCTTGACTGTCCGCCCGGTTATTAGGGAACTGAAACCTAGATTAAAGTTGCGAGAGTTTTTGGCGAAGGGTTTCGACGCGCTGGCGATTGGCTCCTAAGTCGGATTGACCTAAACGAGAAGCAGAACGAACGTGAATGACGTTTTCTGTGGGATCGCGATAGAATTCTACATCGTCAACAAATCCCATCATTTGACTGGTGAATTCGGCGTAGAGATAATCTTCCGTTTCTTTAACGATTTTTGTTCGTTCCATTGATTCGATGGTTTGTTTGAGCTGCGCGATCGCGACGGGGGGAAGAGGTGCTATTTTGGATTGGGGATTGTTACTTTGGGAGTTAACGCAGTTGGGCGTTCCGGGACAGGATGCTAATTTTCCGTTTTTGACTCCTAATTGAGTCGGTCGTTTTCCAGCAAACATTTTTGAGAGTTGAACCCTAGTATTCTAGTATTATTGTTTAATTATAGGGGATTGAGCGACTAAATGGACTTCCCAGCCATAGAACCTAAATATTTTTGCAAGTAAGGTGAGAATACTTCGTAAATTAGCGTTAAAGGTTGTCCGTTGTGCCAAAATAGATAATGACGACCCCAGAATGGTCCTTTTTCCTCAAAGGCTTCTTCTAATTCTGACGAGCAACCATAGTGGATTCCCTGAATATCTCGATAGAGTTCTGAGTGTAAACTTGCAAGATTATCCCAAATTGGGAGCGAGCGATTCTGTAAATACTCATCCACGCGATCGCCATCCCACCAAGATACGGCATAGGCGAGGCGTTGCCCAGAAGCCGTTCGCAGCCAAACCTGTCGCCGCAGACGCGGTACAGGGACGACTTGAATGCGTTGAGGCGCGCCGTCGTCGCCCGAACCGATGGGAGACATATCAATGACATCGACTTCGATTTTTTCCCGCGCGAGTAATTTGAGATGGCGCGTTGGCGAACCGTCTCCGAGTAACAAAACCTGCCAAGCGGGTGCAAGTTGGCTGTGAGGTAAACCCTCTTGAACGGTGTCTTCGCCGCCCTCCCACAGGGGTTTGAGGGCTTGCCAAGAGGGAGTTAGGGTGGGGTTATTTTTCAAGGGTTGAGAGTGCTGATGTAAACTTTACAAATCTTTACTCAACTTTAATCATAGCGCTCTTTGGGTTGGCTGGTCGCGCGAGGGGGGTTAGACTTGGTGAGAGGGCCGCGATCGCGATCGCCAAAATCGAAAGTATTTGTAGTATTTGTAGGGTGGGAAAGGCTGTTTCAACTCCACTCCAATAGCTTTACTTTTGTATTGCCTTGCCCGCAAAGCCCGACAACGAACCTCATCCTTACCTTCTACCAAAAGAACGTTCTGATAAATTTTAGCCATTCCTTACCGCACCTCAATTCCCCGTTCTACCGCGATCGCAATTTGCCGTTCAGTAAAAATAACGCTGTGAGAACTGTCTTTTTCAATTCTTTGAATAGTAATTCCTTCTTCGCTTGGTTCTTCAGCGTTAGCAATTTCAGCTAAGCTTGTCCAGCAGTCGCTATTGTGAGTTGTTGCAAAAACTTGAACGTTAAGTCGTTTAGCTGTTTCCCAGATTAATCTCCACATATCTGACATTGCAGTAATGAAAAATTCCCTAGTTCTTCTTGTTGAAGAATTTTGGGAATATTTAATTCATCCGTACTTTTTACAATAACGGTAAGTTTTTCTTCACTTTCTGTATTGTTCCCTGATATTGAAAAGTAGGTTTCCAAATCAATTTTGTGTTCGTAAAATAAGTGCCGAATATCAAGTTCAATTTCGCCTCTTTTCCGTATTATTCGCGCTCCTCGAATTTGCTCTTCATTAACAACATATTCGCCCCGACCAATCATAATCTCTGGCAATGGTTCGAGGTTGGGCTGGGAAGACAGCAGTTGAACGGCTTCTAAAATTGATGTTTTACCGCTGTTGTTGGTGCCAACAAGTAAGTTTAATTGACTAAGCTGCTGAAGCTCGAAACTTCTAAAACAGCGGAAGTTTTCAATTTTTAACGATTTCAGCATGATTTTTAATAAAATTCTCCTTTCCATCGCCCTCAACGACATCATAAAATACGTTGGGACTCGATTGTGCAAGTTGAGAGAGACCTTGACTCGAAATTGACTCGCGCGTTAGCCCTCAAATGGTCTATTTCGATGAATCTGTTGTCCGCGCGCGCGATCGCGTGAAAAAGATGAGATAATACGTTGTAACCTCAACCGAAATCGACCTAAACCCATGCGACTGTCTCAGATGCTCTTCGTCACGCTCAAGGAAAGTCCAGCAGAAGCAGTCATCCCCAGCCATCAACTGCTACTGCGCGCGGGCTATATTCGGCGCATCGGCAGCGGCATCTACAGCTATCTTCCTCTAATGTGGCGAGTGTTACAGAAAGTTTCCCAAATTGTGCGCGAGGAAATGAATGGCACAGGAGCCCAAGAATGCCTACTCCCCCAGTTGCAACCGTCGGAGTTGTGGAAAGAGTCGGGTCGCTGGGATACTTACACTAAGGCAGAAGGAATTATGTTTGCCTTTGAGGACCGGCAGAGGCGAGAGGTAGCATTAGGTCCCACCCACGAAGAAGTTATCACAACCATCGCTAAAGAAACCATTCGGTCCTACCGCCAACTTCCCCAACATCTCTATCAAATTCAAAGCAAGTTTCGCGATGAAATTCGCCCCCGTTTTGGGTTGATGCGCGGACGAGAATTTATTATGAAGGATGGCTATTCGTTCCACGCCGATGAAGAAAGTTTGAAGAAAACTTATGGGGATATGGATGTTGCCTATCGCAATATGTTTCGGCGTTGCGGGTTGGACTTTGTGGCGGTGGAAGCGGACTCGGGGGCCATTGGCGGTTCGGGTTCCCAGGAGTTTATGGTATTGGCGGATGCGGGAGAAGATGAGGTTCTTTACACCGAAGATGGGGAATATGCAGCCAATGTTGAAAAGGCAGTTTCTCTCCCTCCCGATGTTGAAGTTTCGCCCTTTGAAACCTACGAGAAACGAGAAACGCCTAATACGCCCACCATTGCAGCCTTAGCAGACTTTGCCAAGTGTTCGCCGACCAATATTGTGAAGACTGTCTTATACGAGGCAGTGTACGATAATGGGTTATTAGTGTTGGTATTGGCAAGCATTCGCGGCGATCGCGACGTTAATGAAGTAAAATTACAAAATGAGTTGACTAAAATCGCCCCCAACTTTGACGCGCAAACCCTCCTGTCTCTGGCGGTTCCCAACGAAGACGCGAAGCAGAAATGGGCGGCGAAACCGTTACCTGTTGGTTATATTGCGCCCAATCTCGAAGACGAGTATATCCTTTCTACTGCCGGGGGGTCAATTCATCCTCAGTTCGTTCGCCTTGTCGATAAAACAGCCGCTGAGTTAAAAAATTTCGTTACCGGGGCTAATGAGTCGGGATATCACCTTTTTGGTGCAAATTGGGACAAGGAATTGGAACGCCCCAAATTAGTCGTCGATATTGACAAAACGGTAGCAGGCGATCGCGCCCTCCACAACCCCCAGCAACAGCTAAAATCCGCCCGAGGTATCGAAGTCGGACATATTTTCCAGTTGGGAACAAAATATTCTGCGGCAATGGGGGCAACGTTTACCAACGAACAAGGAGAAGAATTACCGTTGGTAATGGGATGCTACGGCGTTGGCGTGTCTCGTTTGGCACAAGCGGCAGTGGAACAGTCCCACGATAAAGACGGGATTATTTGGCCTGTTGCGATCGCGCCTTATCATGCTATTATTGTAGTCCCGAACATTTCCGATACCGAAGCGATGGCCGCCGCCGAAAAACTGTACGCACAGTTGAGTCAAGCGGGAGTAGAAACCCTACTCGACGATCGCGACGCGCGGGCTGGGTTCAAATTTAAAGATGCCGATTTAATCGGCATACCCTATCGTATCGTTACCGGGCGATCGCTCAAAGTCGGCAAAGTGGAATTTGTCGAGCGCGCAACCCAACAGCGTCGGGAACTCCCTCTCGAAGAAGTGGTTTCTACCCTCAAGCAGTTAATCGTCTCTACAGAGAGTTAACAAGCCATCCCCAATACTCCCTCTCCTCCAAAGTCGCCCATTGGGACTCGAAAAGAAAAGTTGCGCGGCAAAGAATCCGTAACCCATTCCCCGTAAGATTTTAAGTTCCAGATTCACCAACTCCCGCCATGTCTCAAACCCAATTCAAACTTGCCACAACTGCTGCGCAACCAGTTCTTTCAACACCGGCAGATAATTAATGCTAGAATGTTCGGCAGTCGGTACGATCTGGGTCGCATTAACATTAACAATTTGGGGATGCTCTTCGAGAATCGGTTTAATACCGCACGGACTGCGTTCCCACTCTAAAATTTGGCAAAACCGCTTGAGAATCAAATCCTCCGAATTATAAACATCAATTAACTTTCCCGACAAGTGAGAAGCTGCCTTTCCCCACTCGATACTCGAATCGCGACGAATCGCCGCCGCCAGCAAAATTGCGTTTTTGAGTTCGATGGAAGCTTTGAACCAATCGTGCATGGCGTAATAGGAAACATAAGCCCCCAGAGAGATGCCAATGAACGAAACCGACTCCTCTGTCAGTTCCCACGTCAGCTTAGGGAGATAGCTTTTCCCAATTCGCTTGGCCAAGCTTTTGTATTTCTGCCACTGGGCGATGGCTTCCACGCCCAAACGCGCAAAGGACTCCAACGAAATCTTAGCTGTCGCCGTGTCCCAATAAAGATAATAAATCGAACCTTTCCATCCCGCCTGTCGGATAACATCCCACCACAGGCTATTATCGTCATACTTATTCGTTCGTTCGGAGATGTACCCGTCGATAAAGATCAGGGCTTCCGGCACGCCGAGAGAGGGTTCAATTGGCACCAAGTACGGTCTGTCCATTGTGACAAAAGTCCAAGCAAAATAACTCGAGAGGGCAATTCGACCGTTGAAATTCAAGGGGCGATCGCACTTCTCGACAAACATTCATTTCTTTGGTTTAACATATGCCGCGATTTTCTCCTTGGGTCGCCGACACAACCTATAGTGATATAGATCGCAACTGCCGCGATCGCGACTCTTACTCGACCGGGAACTGCTAACGGTCTAGGAAAGAAGTACCATGAGCTTTAAGCTAGAAAATGTCGTTCCCTGGGGACGCTCGCTGGACGAATATATTAAAATGTTTAATCTAAGGGCAGGCGATCGCACGGGCAAAATCCTCGACTGCGCGAGCGGTCCTTCGAGCTTTAATGCTGAAATGACTCATTCGGGCTGGGATGTGACCTCCTGCGACCCAATTTACCAGTTTAGCGCCGATGACATTCAAAGTCGCATCCAAGAGACTTATCCCGTCATCCTCCAAGGGTTGAAGGCAAATTATGAGCGATTTGTCTGGGACGCAATGGGCTCCCCCGAACAGTCGGGACGACTCCGACTTGCGGCAATGAGTCAGTTTTTAGCAGATTTTGAATCGGGACGGCGAGAGAATCGCTACCTAACCGACACTTTGCCCAAACTTTCCTTGCCAACGGATTCTTTTGACTTGGCGTTGTGCTCCCATTTACTATTTACCTATTCCGAGCAGTTTTCGTTGCAGTTTCACCTCGAATCTATTATCGAGATGAGTCGCGTTGCCCGGGAGGTGCGAATTTTTCCTCTGTTGGAAAACTTTACCGGAGAAGTGTCTCAACATCTCGAACCGGTTCGCAAGCAATTAATCGAACGCGGATATCGAGTTGAAGTCGAGCGCGTCGCCTATGAATTTCAGCGCGGCGGCAATAAAATTCTACGTATTAATTCGTAACTCACGATATTCATTATTCATTATTCATTATTCATTATTCATTATTCATTGATAATAACTTCTACCAAGTCTTGAGGATCGTTTGCATAAAAACTGGGTTTATTGGCAATAAGAACTTCGGGCGAATTGAACCCCCAACCGACTGCAATAACTTTCACATTACTTTTTTTCGCTGCCTCAATATCCCGCGTTTCATCCCCAACATAAATCAAGTTATTTCTTCCAATTCTATGGCGACGCATCACTGTTTTAATTGCCTTATCCTTGCCAAAAATTCCCGTACCCGTGTCTAAAAAATCAAATAGCTCAATTAAAGAATTTTTTTTTAAAAATACCCGGACATTTTTTTGAGAATTAGAGGTGAGTATGCCTAGTTGATAGCCTCTATCTTTGAGAATACGTAGAGTTTCGGGAATTCCGCGAACGGGTTTAATATAGGCGATTTCCTTCCCTAATTCGGATGTAGCTTTTCGGAGTAAAAAAGGAATTTTCCAAAGAGGAATTTCTGACTGCTGAACAATTTCTCTAGAACTAAGATGCCTCATTTGGGAAATTGCCTCGCGATTCACAGACGGATACCCAAATTGTCCTGACAAACGATCGACAATTGCGATAAAAGTGTCATACGTATCCGCAATTGTACCGTCAAAATCAAAAACGATTAACTTTACACTCATTGGGAGACGGAAGGTTAAGGAGGGGGAGAATTTTGTTGCGCCTTTAGGTTAACACGGGCATTTCGCCGTAGCATTTTTGGTTTAATGCGTCGTAGGGCTGAAGCAGGGAAGCGTCGGTTCCATTCTTCATCGGAAATTTTAGCCAATTGTGCGAGTTTGGGGGCAAGATTTCCTGGATAAGGATGAAATTCAGCAATGTCAGTGGCTCGGGCAAAACGTTGATTCCAAGGGCAAACATCTTGACAAATATCGCAACCCGCTACCCAACCGTCGAGGCGAGAAGCGATCGCGTCGGGTAGAGTTTCCTCGCGATTTTCGATGGTATGATAGGCAATGCAGCGATTGGCATCAACGACAAAGGGTTGGGCGATCGCGTCGGTGGGACAAGCTTCGATACAGCGGGTACAGGTGCCACAATGTTGGGTCGAAGGGCGATCGGGCGTTAATTCCAAGTTGGTTAAAAGTTCCCCTAAAAATACCCAACTGCCGTATTCGCGCGTTATCAAATTCCCATTTTTAGCAATCCAACCCAAACCCGATCGCTCTGCCCACACTTTATCTTGAATCGGCCCCGTATCGGCATAATAACGAGTTTTTATCCCTTCCTCTTGACTTTCTAACCAGCGTCCAAGGGCTTTTAACTTTTTGTGCAAAATTTTGTGATAATCTCTCCCCCAAGCGTAGCGAGAGATTTTGGCAAATTCCCTTCCTTGGGGTCGGTCGTGGGGAGTATAGTAATTGAGGGCGACGCAAATGAGCGATCGCGCTTCGGGCAAACAGGCGCGAACCTCCAAGCGTTTGGGATTTTCCATCCAAGCCATGTCAGCATGATAGCCTTGGTTCAGCCAAGCCATCAGGCGCGCGTTGGCGGAATCCTTTTCCTGTTCTCCCACTGCGGCGATTCCGACAAGGTGAAATCCGAGGGATTTGGCTTTTTCTTTGACGCGATTGCTATTGATGGCGAACCTTCCTATTTTGAGTTCGAGAGAAACCGAATCGAACCAGATGTCAGTATTTTTATCATAATCGAGACAGATCCCATTCCAATTTAATCCGAAAGGTTGATGGCAATGACTGGGTTCTGATGTCTTAATAACGAGAAAGCTAAATCGAAGAGCCTTTGTCGCGTGTCATGTGTCGCCAGACTCCCAATCGCTGAATCAGTGACAGCAGTGTATTGGTATGGGTTCGTTCCAACTTAAAATCCAAACTTTACTAACAATGCGTTTAACTTCCAACACCGCGATCGCGGGAATTCGAGAAACTTCAGTCCTCCGCTATTTTGAAACCTTTAACTCTGGCAAGTTTGTAGCAACAGCTACTTTATTTTCCCCCCAAGGCCGACTGTATCCTCCCTTTGAATCGGCAATTGTGGGGAGGGAGGCGATCGCATCTTACCTCGAAACCGAAGCGAGAGAAATGACTCTCAGCCCCCAAGAAAGTCTTGCACGGATTGGGGACGAGGGAACCTGCGAAATTCAAGTTGCTGGAACTGCCCAAAATTCCGCCTTTAGCGTTAATGTTTCCTGGAATTTTTGCCTCGATAAAAACCAACAATTGCAGTCAGTTCGAGTTAAATTGCTAGCCTCTCCCCAAGAATTGCTGAAAATGCGGCAAGATAGCCAGAAATAAAAACGTCGAAACGGTTATTGATGAATAATGAATGATGAATAATGAATGATGAATAATGAATGATGAATAATGAATGATGAAAATTTTCAAATTCTTTCTGATTTTTTTGACGAGCGCTAGTCCGATTGTGGGGTACGGACAAAGTGAGGCATTAGAACAGTCGTCAACTCCCATTTCTAACCCTTCACCCCAAGAAGATGAAAGTACAGATTCTATTCCCACCCAGACACTCTCTATTCCTCATTCCCCCGAAGCGATTGACGCTGAAACTTGGTGCCAAGCCCCCGATGCTGTGGCAATGGAAACGCCTTTTGCCTTGACTAGAATACGATTTTATGCAGATGAAACTGAGGCTGAAGAGCGCGAATATTTGATTGGGTGTTTAACCAATAATACTCGAGAAACGGTTGAAGACATACCGACAGACTATATTCTGCTTGGCGATTCATTTGGATTTAAAATAGGACTGAGTAGTATAAGCACGCCCACACTGGAACCCGGACAAACTGGATTTTTCAAAACTGAGTTTAGGATTCCTCCCGATACACATCAGGTGGTAATTAACCTGACTCGAGTCATACAAGAAGAACTGAAGTTTACCTTTGAACCCGTGCAGAAGTTAATTATTGAACGACAAGAATGATTTCTAGGTGCTTAAAGATAGCCGTTTTCCGCTAAAAATGCTAAGCTAACTTCCTCAGAAGCCCCGTTGTGCGTTTTTCGACTGCCCAACAGTTTATCGACGTATTTCCCTAAGATATCGCTTTCTAAGTTAACCCAACTGCCCGGTTGAAGGTCGCAAAGATTAGTTTGAGCGTAGGTGTGGGGAATCACCGCCACTTTAAACCAACGGCTGTCGGGGGAGCAATCGGCAACAGTTAAACTAATGCCATTGACCGCAATACTCCCTTTTTCAACGAGATAGCGCGCGATCGCGCCTTCCCATTGTTCCTTTAGCGACGAAACCGGCGCAAACGTCATCTCCCACGCCTGTTCGCGGCGAACCGACTCCACCAAACAGCCCACACTATCGATATGACCGGTAACGAAATGACCGCCCAGTTTGCCTCCAGCGCGCAAAGACGGTTCCAAGTTAACGCGATCGCGCGCCGGATCCACCTGTCCGAGGCGAGTGCGACGAAGCGTCTCCGGGGAAACCGTTGCCACAAAACCACCTGCTGATGCAATTTTTTCTGCTGTTAGGCAAATGCCATCTACTGCAATACTATCGCCAATGGCTAAATGTGCCGCAAACGAAGCCGATTGGGACTGTTCTGGTGAAATTTCAAAGCGATCGCCTCCCAAGGGTCTAATATAGCCGAGAGCGTGAATTAATCCCGTAAACACAGTTCTTTGCCCGAGCGACAATAGAAATATTATAGACTGAAGCAGATTGAGGCTTTGGGGTCCCAGTTCTATGGACGCGAAACTCCAGGAGAACGATAGCGCGCGTTGGTTTCGGAGGCAATCTCCCGACTCCAAAGCATGAGCGATGGCCGAAGTGCTGATAAAATTCGATCGAGGGCGCGAATTCATCCGGCAAACGCGGTCTTTCTTTGGGACAATAGAAAGAGGAAACGAGTAGTGTGTCAACAGGAATCAAACGGGCGTTGGTCAGTTTTTCTCCAACATGGCAGGCGCATTGACCCCCGCCGTGAGGCATACTTGGAAAAGACAGGTGTTGGAGTCAAAGGTAGAGTAATTGCGCTTTCTCCGACCTCATCCGTCCAATGCAGATCGAATTCTAGAGACTAAGCCGTTGACATCCTCTATCCAGTTTTCAAGGTACAGGTTCCGACCACTTGGTTGTCGCGTTCGGGATCTATACACTCTAGCACTTATCGAAGCCGTCCTCAAAAGGCTTGCCCTGAGCCTGCCGAAGGGACGGGGTTTCAGACCCAGGAGGTATTGATGATTGAAATGAAAGTTGCTGGAATTGCGTTGGATGCCATCAACCGCAGTCCAATCGTATTGCTCAAAGATGGTTCAGATCGGCGCGCTTTACCTATCTACATCGGTCAAGAACAGGCAAAGGCGATTATCGGTGCCTTGGAAAAACAGAAGCCTCCTCGACCTTTGACTCACGATTTAATCAATAATTTGCTCGACGCTTGGGATATGGTCTTGGAGCGTATCGTCATCCACTCGCTGCAAGATAATACGTTTTATGCGGTATTGTGTCTCGCTCGCGGAGAGGTTAAAAAGGAAATTGATTGTCGCCCCAGCGATGCCATTGCTGTCGCTTTGCGCGCTAACAGTCCCATTTGGGTGATGGAAGAAGTGATTGCCGATGCTTCGATTCCGGTCGATCGCGAAGCTGATGAGGAAGAACGTAAGGCATTTCGCGATTTTATCTCCAATTTGCGCCCAGAAGATTTTACCGGACAGGGACGCAGCGGCACGAGCGAGTCGTAAGTGGGAGGCAGAAGGCAGGAGGCAGAAGGCAGAAGGCAGAAGGCAGGTGGCAGGTGGCAGGTGGCAGGTGAAGACGTTTCATAAAACGTCTGCTTTAACAACAAAATGCGATTTGTAGCATTTATGTTGCATTAAGTGTAACTTTAAGAAAAAGGACAATATAAGGAAAATGAGAAATTGGCGAAGTTGGATTCCCAGTTTAAATGCCTGGATAAACGCGATCGCGCTCGTTGTCCTCCTCAGCGGACTCCTTTGGGGGTATCAGTATTTAGCCCGTCTTTTAGAGTATTTCTTTAGAATTTCGCCAAAATTAGGTATTTTTGCGATATTTACGACCTATTTATCGCCCATTCTTATTATTGCGATCGCCCATCATATTTTGCACCAAGTTCTCGACCGCTACTCTCCGCAGACGCGATCGCCGGAACTTGCAGAAGTCCGGGGATGGTTTCCCACTTTGATGAGTTGGTGGGAAGGATTGTTTGGTTGGAGCGCCATTATTCTTTCGACGTTTGTTAGCAATATCCTCTGGTTTATTATTTTTGTCCCTTCGACGGCTGCTTTCAATGCTCTCGATTTACACAATTATAGCAGCAATCCTTTAGGAATGCCTCTATTTATGCGATTGGTTTGGCTCGTCACCTCAGCCTATCTCTATCAACTCGAATCTTTAGTTCGGCAACATTTAATGCAGGTTGGAGCGACAATGGCAACAAATAATTCAGAATAGAAGAATTCAGAATAGAAGAATTCAGAATAGAAGAAGGTTTCCCGCCCGCATACCCAGAGAAAAGTTTCAGGAAACAGAAGCGATGAAAACTTCTCCTACAGCCGTTCGGCGCGTTCTAATTCAAGGGGGAAATAGCCTTCTTATTTTGTTGGTTGCGATCGCGTTCTTCCTCTTCCTATTCCATCGCATCGGACTCGTCAATGCTTGGCAGTTTCCCATTAAACCCATTGTTGCATTTCTCGGCGGTGGGTGTTTGAGTTGTTTTGTACTGGCTTGGTTTTCGACGAAACAGTGGAAAAAACGATTATTTCGTGCCGTTATTGTTGTTTTTATTGCCTTGAATGCGATCGCTTATTTGGGAACTTACGCTCTCACCCATTATACACCACCCGGACAGCTCGGTTTGGGATTTCCTAGACCTCGCAATGCACAAATTTCGAGTAACGAGGGAATCAAATACACCTCTCAACGCATTCCTATTAATTCCCAAGAATGGTTAGACGCATGGTTCGTTCCTGTTGACGCTGCCACACCTCGAGGAACGGTTTTACTTTTCCCTGGAAATGGTGGGAGTAAAGCAAGTCAACTGCTGGCTCCCGCTCGAGGGTTTCACCAGTTAAATTATAACACTTTGCTCGTTGATTTTCGAGGCGTAGGCGGGTCGAGCGGTACAACGAGAACGTTAGGAATGCGAGAGGCAAAAGATGTTGCGATCGCGCTGAACTATGCTCGCAAATTAGAGGCGGAAAGTCCGATTATTTTGTATGGCATTTCGATGGGAACGGCGGCAATTTTGCGCGCGATCGCCTCGGAAAACGCTCGTCCCGATGCCATTATTCTCGAACTTCCCTTTGCCCGCTTTTTAAGTGCCGCGCGCGTTCGACTGCGAGCGTTGAATATTCCCTCTTTTCCCCTCGCCGAACTCATGATATTTTGGGGAAGCGTTCAACACGGATTCAATGGATTTTCTCACAATCCCGTCGCTTACGCCAAGTTCGTGAATTGTCCCACTTTAATTTTGCATGGCGAACGCGATCGCTGGACAACTCGTACAGAAATTGAGGCGATTTTCAATAACTTATTGGGTGGGAAACAATTGGTTGTCTTTCCCTCCGCCGGACATCAGCTTTTGGTTACAGTAGATAAAGAACTTTGGTCGGGAAGCATCAATCAATTTCTTAAGGAAGAATCCTTTAAGGGTTGAAATGCTAATTTTGCGAAGAGGGAGCGATCGCCAATTGAGTTAGATGCTTTAGGACGCGCAGCACTGAGTACAAATCATTGTTTGGATTAAACAAATCAAATATTTTTGATAAAGCGTAAAGTGACGTTTCTCCTTTCACCAATTTAAAAAATCGAAAACTGCTACCATTGAGAATCAAGCCATAAGTTGGCAAATGGGGATAAGGATTGGCTAGCATATATGTCAGTAATTGCGACCGGCCAGCTTCTAGGGAAAAAGCAGCTTGTTTAGATTCGATGACGACTACCCACATTTGACCGCACACGGCTAAGACATCGATTTGTCCCTTGATTGTTACTCCTTCATCTTCTAGAGAAATGGTAATAGATTTTTCGGACTTAATCCGAAAGGGGGGTAGATAGAGCCCCGCTAAATCCAACAAGGGAGATAAAACAACCATTTTTACTGTATTTTCTAACAGGGGTGGCTCTGCCAATAAGTTAGAATAGCTAGCCTTGACCCGATCTAATCTTTGTTTCTCGACCTCAGTGATTTCGGGGAGATTGTTTTGCCATTCCTGAAAGAAGTTGCGATCTTCAGTTAATTGAAGACCTAAACTATCCGTTAATTCCTGTAAAGTAATTTCTTTCGCTTGGAGAGTTTGAACCATGAGTTTTTGAATGCTTGAGTGAGTGAATCGATCTTACCGAAAATACTGGGTCTAAAGCCCCGTCCTTCGGCATTGCTCAGGAACACTTTCAAGACGGCTTTTCGCACCGTCCACAAGGCAAGGTTTCCTCGCCCCCGGCGGTGCGCTTTTTTTGAACCTCCCATACCCACTTTTTGTGGGTAGAAGGCCCTATCGTTCGCGACGGATGATTTTCTGCTATGATATCTTATCGTCATTGCTAATGACCGACCATGCTCGTTTATGAAATGAAGCTGCAAGGAGTGCCATCCCAGTATGGAAAGCTAGACCAAGCTATCCGTACAGGTCGATTCGTTCGCAACAGCATCATTAAAGCATGGCTCGACGGTCGAGTTAAAAGTCGTAACGATGCCTACAAATACTGCAAAGTGCTAGCAGACAATCGGGAGTTTCCTTGGGCAAGTAAGCTCAACTCAATGGCGCGACAAGCCCACGCTGAAAGAGCTTGGGCATCAATTGAACGATTTTATCGCAATTGTCAGCAAAAGAGACCGGACAAACAAGGCTTTCCCAAGTTTAAAAAATACCAAGTGCGAGGGTCTGTAGAGTATAAAACATCGGGCTGGAAACTATCAGAAGATAGACGCTATTTAACCTTCTCAGACAAATTCCAAGCAGGGACATTCAAACTTTGGGGAAGTCGCGACTTGCATTTCTATCAACTCCAACAAATCAAACGAGTTAGAGCGATTAGAAGACATGATGGCTATTATGCACAGTTTTTAATAGACTATGAAAGAAAGGAGGAAAAAGAACTTACAGGCAAACAGACAGGGTTAGATGTAGGTTTAAACTACTTCTACACAGACAGTTCTGGGAACCAGGTAGATAACCCTCGTTTTTTGAGAAAAGACGAACGTAAAATCAAACGCGCACAGCGTCGATTATCAAGAACGAAAAAGGGAAGTCAAAACCGCTCAAAAGCCAGAAACAAATTGGGGAGAGCGCATCTGAAGGTTTCGCGCAGGCGTAACGATTGGGCTTGTAAATTAGCTCGGCACGTCATCCGGTCTCACGACGGCTCGACTGAGCGCTCGCCGAACGTCTTGGTAGCGATTGAAAATCTTCGGATACGAAATATGGTTAAAAAGCGGTGCGACCCCGCGTCGGCGAAAGACGCAAGGGAACGCGCACCAAGACATCGTCATTTAGCTAAATCAATTAGCGATGCAGCTTGGTACAGATTTAGAGAATGGCTAGAGTATTTCGGCAGAGTTTATGGAGTGCCAGTTATTGCTGTTGAACCCGCTAATACTTCTGTGAAATGCTCGAATTGCGATGAGAAAGTCGCCAAAACTCTGAGTACCAGAACTCATAAATGCCCTCAATGTGGTTATGTAGCCGACCGTGACAAAAATGCGGCGGAAAATATTCTCATGCGCGGCATTGAAACAGCTATCAAATACCGTCGGGCAGACGGAAATTAACGCCTCCCGAGAGATCGATCTCTGCTCGAGTAGGGAAACCTACTTATCGTAAATCGGCTCGAAGAAAGAGGAAATTCAAGTAGTGATATTTGGAATCCCCGCGCGTTCACGCCGGGGAGGATGTCAATCTATCTCTCTCCATTCTCCCGAAGGAATAAACGCCGCCCAATAATAAGGATGCTGATAACTCCCCCCGCGCAACATCTCCAACTGCACCTGACGTAGCGCTTCGCTTCTCCCCTCCCCTCCCAACAAACGCCGATAATACTGCACCATCAAAACCTTCGTCCCCTCATCGCTGACGTTCCACAAACCGATCGCCTGACTTTGCGCGCCGGCGATAACCAAGGCGCGACGCAACCCGTAAACCCCCTCGCCATTCTCCGCCTCGCCTAACCCCGTTTCGCAGGCAGAAAGAACCGCCAATTGGGTGCCGCGTAAATTGAGGTGGGCGGTTTCTAAGGCAGTCAGTACGCCGTCTTCATCTCCACTTTGACGGCTGTTCGTCCCCGCAAGGGCCAACCCAGAACGCAACAGCGGGTTTTCTTGTTCGGCGCGCGAAGGAGTTGGACTGCGGCGAAGTGCGGCAACGAGATTGGTGTCGTCGAACCCCGAAAACGAGGGATTATCGGGCGGCGCAACGGCATCGATGTCGAGGAAAAAACCGTGGGTGGCAATGTGGAGGATTTTAGGAGAACGAACTTGCTTCACCGCATTTTCCGTCGCTTGAGTTTCGGTGAATAAGGTGGCATTATCGAGTAGGGGCGCGATCGCGGCCGCTTCTTCGGCCGTTCCCGGTAGCGGACTAAAGCTCAAGTTCTCGATGTCGCCCGAACGACGGTTTCCCCCGATATTGGCAACAACCCCAGAGGACTCAACCGAAGCAACAGTTACCTCGCCTTCAGCGCGATCGTAATCGGGATTGGCAAAAATTGCTGAAGGCTGTTGAGAAGAAGGTGAAATCGACAGGCGCAATAAATCCCGCCCGGTGGTGAGGTAGGTTATGCGATAATTCTCCACTAAATATTGCTCGTTCTCGTCCACTAAAGCGGCGAAGGGAATCAAGTTCAGTTGACTGTCGGGAGAAAGCAAGATATTTTGGGTATTGCCCAGTTGGGCACGAATGGGCTGCATCAGGAGTGTATCGAGGGCGCGTCCGGCATTGCGCGCTCGGGAACGACGCGATCGCCTGGTGAGTCCCCGACGGAATTGCACAACAGCTCGGTCGATGGGTTCGGTTTCGCCTAAATCGACAGCTTGGGTTTCGCCGCTGGATTTGAGGATGTATGCAGCATAACGGGGCTTTCCATAGGTGCCAGCTTTAGCATCAAAGGGATAGTAGCGCGCGATTTCCACCAAGGCGGTATCGTCGGGAATCAAAGCTTGTACCGCTTCGATAGTGACAGGTTGAGTTTCGGTGCGAAATTCGGCACTGCGGCGAGAAAGTTCTGACTCCAATTGCTCTGCTTCGCCTTTAAGCGCTGCCACCTGTTGTCGGTACCGATCGAGGGGGAGGTTTTCTGGCTGATTATAAATCAAATTAGCCAGTTGGGTGCGCTTGGCGGCGAATTGGTCGAGAAGCGCCTGATTTTCTGGCGTAAGGTTTTGGCGCAGGAGGCTGAAGCTTTCGGTGAGGGCATCGAGGATGCGTCCTTTGCGCCGCAACAGGGTGGTGAGGGCGAGGCGGGCAGCTTCGGGGTTATCGGGCGCGCCTTGGAGATGGAGAGAGATAGCCTGGTGAGTGCTGAAGAGAGTATTGGTGTAGGCGCGTTTCTCAGTTTCAGAACCGGTGGTGAAGATGAGGGAGAGATTTTTTTCCTCAATGTTGGTTCCTCGTTGGAGAAATTCTGCGGCGCGGGGAATCTCGTTTCGGGCATAGTACAGTCCTGCCAAGTTTTTGAGGCTAACGGCAACGTTGGGATGCTCGGTTCCCAGGGCATTTTCCCAAATTGTCAGGGAACGTTGAAAGAGGGTTTGGGCAGAACTATAGTTGCCCATCGCTTTATACAGCAACGCCAAGTTGTTGAGGGTACTAGCGAAATCAGGATGGTCGGTTCCCAGGGTTTTTTCCAAAATGTCCAGGGAACGCTGATAGAGGGGCTCGGCGGCGTTATAGTTGCCCAGATCGTGGTACAGCGATGCCAGATCGTTGAGGTTGGTGGCAAAGTGGGGATTCTCGGTTCCCCAGATTTTTTCAGAAATGGCTAAGGAGCGTTGATAGAGTGCTTCGGCGGCGCTATAGTTTTTCTGGGCTTGATACAACGATGCTAAGTTTTTAAGGGTGGTGGCAAAATAAAAATGCTCGTGCTTAGTTCCCAGGGATTTTTCCAAAATGGCTAAGGAGCGTTGATAGAGTGCTTCGGCGGCGTTATAGTTTCCTGTAACCTTGTACAGCGCTGCTAGGTTGTTGAGGGTTGTGGCAACGTGGAGATGTTCGCCTCCCAAGGCGTTCTCCCAAATCTCTAGGGCGCGTTGATAGAGCGTCTCTGCGGCGCTGTAGTTTCCTGTGGCTTTGTACAGCGCTGCTAGGTTGTTGAGAGCGAGGGCGATATCGGGATGCTCGTCTCCCAAGGCGTTTTCCCGAATCTCTAGGGAGCGTTGGAAGAGAGTTTGGGCGGCGCTATAGTTTCCTGTAACCTTGTACAATTCTGCCAGGTTGTTGAGGCTGGTGGCAACGTGGAGATGTTCGCTTCCCAGGGCATTTTCGCGAATTTCTAGGGCGCGCTGGGCGAGGGGAATGGCTTCGGCATATTGTCCTCGTTGATAAAGTCGAACAATTTGTTCGTTGAGTTGTAAGGCTTCTTCGAGTTCGGCGGATTGTTGAACTGAGGGGGATGTGGGGGTTTGGGCGAGGGGGAAAGTTGCCCTGGTTGGTTTGAATAAGGGGAGAGGGGTTGGCGCGGAAAGTTTTGGTGTTGCAAGGGCTTTGGGTTGGGAGGTTTCGGCCCATAAACCCGTACAGAAAATTAGGGTTGCTGTTAATTTCGCGATCGCGCTGTTTTTCATAAAATACAATTGCAAACGGCGAACAAGTATGGTATTGTATTGAGTATTGTTAGGCGATACATTGCAAAAAAGACGTAAGATAACGGGCAAAAAGACAACGAAGCGATCGCGCCCCAACCCGCACAAGCCCGATGCCCCTAGATTCAGAACTCGACACAACCCCTTCAACTCCCAGCTTATCCCAAAATCTTGCGCCACAACAGGGACGAGAAGAACAATTGCAGCGCTTGCGATCGAGTTTGCGCCCCGGCCAACAAAGTTTAGCCCAGTGGCAGGGAGGAACCCTAGCCGTATCCGCCGTACCGGGTGCGGGGAAATCCCACAGCATGGCCATTGCCGCCGCGATCGCGATCGCGCGCTACCAACTCCATCCCAAGCGCCAACTCGTCGTCGTCACCTTCACCCGTTCGGCTGCCGCCAGCATCAAAAGCAAAATTCGCGACTGTCTGCGCCAACTCCAACTCCCCCTCGGCGGTTTTGTCGTCCACACCCTACACGGCTTAGCCCTCAACATCGCCACCCGCCACCCCGATTTATCCCAACTCAACCTCGAAACCAGCACCCTCATCGCCCCCAACCAAAGTCATCGCCTCCTCAAAGCCGCCGTCGAACAGTGGATTGCGCGCAACCGCGATCGCTACTCCATCTTACTCGAAGGGCTGCAATTTGACGGCGAAGAAACCGAGCGCTTGCGGCGACAATTGGTTCTGCGTGCCGACATTTTGCCGAGTTTGGCAAATACCGCCATTCGAGAGGCTAAAAGTTCGGGTCTGTTGCCAGAAGATTTAGCAGAAATCGGGCAACAAACCCGCGAAGAATACGCCATTTTAACCGTAGCCGCCGGATTGTATCAACAGTACGAAAAATTGATGAAGGCGCGCAGCTTTATCGACTACGACGACATGATTTTAGGGGCCTTGCGCGTTCTCGAAAATCCCAACATTCGCCGCCTTTGGCAAAGTCAAGTTTTTGCTGTTTTTGAAGACGAAGCCCAAGATTCTACGCCATTGCAAAGTCGGTTGCTCGAGATTTTGGCTGGTAGGGGCGGGGTTTCCCCGCCCGCACAGAATTCCGTAGGAATGTTTCACGAAACGCTTGTACGGAATTCAGAGGTAGGGACGGGGTTTTCCCACCCTGACAAGAATCAAGAAACAGAAACAGAAGAAGACCTAAATTTAATTCGAGTGGGCGATCCCAATCAAGCCATTAACTCCACCTTTACTCCAGCCGACCCCATTTACTTTAATCGATTTTGCGATCGCGCGTCCAACCGAGGCACCCTAGCCACGATGAACCAAGCCGGACGCAGCCATCCCCTCATCATTAACGCAGCTAACTTTGTCCTCCATTGGGTTAACCAAACGTGGCTGAACCCCGACGGTAAAAGTCCCAAACCCAATAGCGAAGCCCCCTTTCGCCCCCAAGATATACAACCCGTTCCCCCAGGCGACCCCCAAGGCAACCCCGAGGCGATCGGCAACGGTGTAGAATTAGTAACACCCGATGATATCATCCACACCGCCAAAATAATCGGCGATCGCGCCGTCGAATTATTCAACTCCTCCCCCGAATTAAGCGCCGCCATCCTCGTGCGCGAAAACCGACAGGGACGTTTCCTCGCCGAACAACTCGCACAATTGCAGCGCGAATCTGCACGGGAACCCTCATTCCATCTCTACGAAGTCAGCGAAGCCGAACGCCACTCCCACATCCCCGAAGAACTCCTCAAACTCCTCCAATTCCTCAACCGTCCCCACTCCCCCGACTCCCTCAAAGCCGCCCTCGAAGTCCTCGTCGCGCGCCAACTCGTCCCCACCCAAGATCTCAACCGCCTCGCCACCCAACCCGAACAATTCCTCTATCCCGGACTCCTCGAACCGCCGCAAAAGCCCCAAGTCGCCCGGGCCAGCCAATATTGTCGCAACTTATTGCGCGCCCGTATCGAACTGCCCAACTATCAACTCATTGCCTTCTTGGGCATGACCTTAAACTATAGCGGTTCCGAGCTAGCGACCGTACACAAATTAGGCGATCGCGTCGCCCGTCAAGTCACCGGACAGCACTCCCTCAGCGCCATTCTCGACGTACTTCGAGAAATCGTCACCTCAGAACGATTTGAAGGGGTAGAAGAGGACACAGAAGACCGCTACACCCGCCCCGGACAGCTTACCATCATCACCATGCACAAAGCCAAAGGGCTAGATTGGGACTGCGTATTCATCCCCTTCCTCCACGACGATCTCATCCCCGGCAAACCCTGGGTTCCCACCGGGGGCAAGTTTTTGGGAGACTTTACCCTTGCCGAAGTCGCCCGCGCCCAAATCCGCAACGCCCTCCACCAGCGCTATCTCGATGGCGAATCGCGCGTGCTTCCCCAACCGTTAGAGGCGTGGGAACAAGCAATGAAGTTGAAAAAAGCCGAAGAATATCGATTATTATACGTCGCCATGACCCGCGCCAAACGCCTGTTATGGATGTCTGCCGCCCAACAGGGACCCTTTAGCTGGAGTACGTTCAGTTGGCAGCGGGCGCATAATTTTCAGAAGAAAACTCCCTGTCCGGCGTTTCGGGCGTTAAGCAAGAAACAGCTTTCCGAGGGGAATTAATATGTAAGCATTCAGCCATCAGCCATCAGCCGTCAGCTTCAAACAAATCTGGAACGGGAGAATTGAAAGTTGAGAAACTTGTTTAGAATTGAAAGTCTGGGAAAAAGCTCCTATGCTTACATTAATATAAAACTCGCGATCGCACAATTTTTGTAAATTGTATTTATAGCTAAATCGATCGATTCCTCTAAAAAATCCATGAATACAAAAGCAGAAGAATTTGCAAAAGACTGGCAATATAATTGGTATGGCTTCTGGTCTGCGGTAGAAAGGTATACTGGAAAACCTTGCAGGATTATGTCGCACGAATTAACGCACTCGTCGCGTCTAACGAAACTTCTTTCGTCATCCGTCAAGATACCCGAAAGGAGTGGTCTACAATTTTCGACATAGCTATTCCTGGCATATGTGTATTTTCTACAGGTTCAGTTTTGGTCCATAACTTGAAAATTGAAACGCGCACTCTAGATAAAACTTGCCAGCGTTTAATCTGTCAGTCGAAAGGTTTATTTGGCATTCGAGAGAGAAATTATCCACTCGAGAATATTTTAAGAATCAACATCAAAGAAATGATAGATAAAAATGGGGATAAATGGTATCATTTAAGTTTAATCGTTGAAGAAAACCAATTTTACGATAATAGCGTACCTCTTAGAGCGAGTGCCACTCAGAATATAGAAGAGGAAAAGAAATTTGCAGAGAGAGTTCGCGATTTTCTGCGGCCGGAAACCCCGATCGCAATTGTGACGACAGAGTGAACCAGCGCTAGAGGGCGGCGATCGCTTCTATAGCATTTTTAAGGAAAATGCAAATATTTGTTAAATTTAACTTACTGTTAACAACTTTTTAAATTTAATTTAATTCGATAATCCGAAAATCAGAATTGGCAAATTTTATCCGCTTAGCTCGAGAGAACTAGACAGGGAGCTACAACAATGTTTCGCGAAACCATTCATCAAACTTCTTCAAAACTAACGGTAGAAGCTAAACCACATTGGGGGTGGATCGCTTTCTTTTTTCTAGGGGTATTGACTATGAGCGGAATCCCGTTTGGTCAGATAGGTGCTAATCAGGGAATTATCACTCTTGCTTGTCAAAAAAATCAACAGACAGAAGTCACTTGTAACAGAAGCGCGTCGCGTTTTTTTGGTTTCGTCAAACGACCCACAATTTCATTAGGCACAGTATCCCAAGCGCAATTGAATTCTACAAGGAGGACGGATAGTGAGGGAGACGAGTATACTATTAATTTTACGACTTTAACGACTTCAGAAGGACAAGTGAATGTCTTCAGGGGGGCTTACATAAATATGCAAGATTATGTCGAACAAATTAACACATTTATTGCGTCAAATGAAAGCTCTTTTGTCGCAACTCAAGATACTCGCCGGTTGTTCAGTTTCGTCGTTTCTATCCTATTCATAGCTGTCGGTTTTGCATTTTCTGCATTTGCATTGAAGGGCAGCTTAAGAACTACAACGCGAACTCTAGATAAAACTCGCCAGCGTTTAATCTATCGCTCGAAAGGGTTATTTGAGACTCAAGAGGAAAGCTATCTATTAAAAAATATTTCAGGAATTCAAGTCAAAGAAGATATTGATATGGATGATTATAAATCGTATTGTTCGCTAGTGACGATCGAAAGCGACCGCTCCGGTTCAAAAAGCGTACCGTTAAAATGGAGCGACAGCAAAGATATAGAAGAGGAAAAAAAGTTTGCAGAGCAAGTTCGCAATTTTCTGCAATTGGAAACCCCCATTGAAATTGTGAAAGAAGAGTGAGCCAGCGCTCTCAAGGGCGGCGAGATCTGTGTGCTTCCCCAACTTTTGGAAGCGTGGGAACAAGTTCTCAGTCTTGTGCGATCGCTTCTACAATATGTTTTTAAATATACACATCTATAAAACTTTACTTATTCTTAACGACTTCTTAAATTAAATTTAATTCGATAGTCCGAAGATTAGAATTGGCGAATTTTATCCGAAGCTCAATTTTGAAAAATCCAATAAAAATATATTAAAAAAATTGAAAGAGTCGGGAAAAATTCAAAACTGTTCCTGTAGCTGGAGAAATCCAAAAACAATTTAGAGCGAGAGAACTAAACGGGGAGCTACAACAATGTTTCGCGAAACCATTCATCAAACTTCTTCAAAACTGACAATCGAAGCTAAACCACATTGGGGGTGGATCGCTTTCTTTCCTCTATGGGGATTGACTGTGAGCGGAATCTGGTTTGGTTGGTTGACTGCTAATCAGGGAATTATCACTCTTACTTGTCAAAAAAATCAACAGACAGAAGTCACTTGCAACAGAAGTGCGTCGCGTTTTTTCGGTTTTGTCGAACAACCCGCAAAGTCACTAGGAACAGTTTCTCAAGCGCAATTAACCTCTACGACGAGGACGAATAGTGAGGGATACAGGTATACTGTTGATTATACAACTTTAACGACTTCAGAAGGACAAATTAATGTTTTCGAGGGAAATTTAATAAAAATGCAGGATTATGTCGCACAAATCAACGCATTCACCGCATCAAATGAAAGCTCCTTCATCGCCACTCAGGATACCCGAGAGGAAGTCATTACTGAGGTTATTATGTTTATCGCATTTCTGTCTGCCGGTTTTGTCTTTTCTGCATTTGCATTGAAGGGCAGTTTTAGAATTATAACGCGAACTCTAGATAAAACTCGCCAGCGTTTAATCTATCGATCGAAAGGGTTATTTAAGACTCAAGAGGAAAGCTATCCGTTCAAAAGTATTTCAGGAGTCCAAGTCAAAGAATATATTGATGTGGATGATTATAAATCGTATTGTTCTCTAGTGACGATCGAAAGCGACCGCTCCGGTTCAAAAAGCGTACGGTTAAAAGAGAACGACGGCAAAGATATAGAAAAGGAAAAAAAGTTTGCAGAGCAAGTTCGCAATTTTCTGCAATTGGAAACCCCCATTGAAATTGTGAAAAAAGAGTCAACCAAAACCTCATAAGTCCATTGTACAGTTCTCAAGCTCGCTTCATCGAGAACTGGGAAGTCAACCGCAGCGACCTGTGCGATCGCCTCAAAACACTCTCCCACGAAACTCGATCGCACAGTCGCCGTCTACGAAGCAATTTCTTAAATAGCTAGAACTTCCTCTCAATAAGGGTTTCGCCAACTAGCCGGGAAGGACAAACCCAAAACTCGCCGATTTTTCCAAATTTTAGTAAAAATTTTCAGTCTTTTCCGCACGAGGTCTGCTAACTTGTAGGAAATTGAAGATCGCAAATTTCCCAACGGGGGTCAATTCTTCGAGGCAAAGAGGTCGCAGGCTATGGCGCTAATCGTCCAAAAATACGGTGGTACGTCAGTCGGTTCGGTCGAACGCATCCAAGCCGTCGCTCGGCGCGTCTGTAAAACCGTTCAGGCAGGACATCACGTCGCCGTCGTGGTGTCGGCGATGGGGAAAACGACGGATACTTTAGTCGGTTTGGCGCGGGAAATTTCGAGCAACCCCAGTCGCCGGGAAATGGATATGCTCCTCTCGACAGGGGAGCAAGTTTCTATCGCATTGTTGAGCATGGCGCTGCAAGAACAAGGACAACCCGCCATCTCCCTCACCGGCGCGCAAGTCGGTATTGTCACGGAAAGCGATTACAGCCGCGCCCGCATCCTCGAAATTAAAACCGCTCGCGTCGAACGGCACCTCCAGGAAGGGAAAGTCGTCGTTGTTGCGGGGTTTCAGGGAATTTCGAGCAGCGAAGAGTTGGAAATTACCACCCTGGGACGCGGCGGTTCGGATACCTCTGCCGTCGCTCTCGCCGCCGCCTTGGGCGCGAGTCAGTGTGAAATTTATACGGACGTACCGGGTATTTTAACCACAGACCCCCGTATTGTCCCGGAAGCCCAATGGATCGAAGAGATTACCTGCGACGAAATGCTGGAATTGGCAAGTTTGGGAGCGAAGGTGCTGCATCCCAGGGCGGTAGAAATTGCGCGCAACTATGGGGTTCCCCTGGTGGTGCGTTCCAGTTGGACCGACGACCCCGGAACGCGGGCAGTGTCCCCATTTGCCCAACGACGGGCGCTGCAAAATTTGGAAATTGCTAAGGTCGTGGATGCGGTAGAATTCGACACCGAACAGGCAAAAGTCTCTCTGTTGCGCGTCCCCGACTGTCCCGGCATTGCCGCCCGGTTGTTCGGCGAAATTGCGCGGCAACAGGTGGATGTGGATTTAATTATTCAGTCCATTCACGAGGAAAATAGTAACGATATCGCCTTTACGGTGGTAGACGACGTGTTGTCCAAAGCAGAAGCGGTTGCAGAGGCGATCGCGCCGGTTTTGCGTAGTTCCCCGGTGCAGACCCAAGAAGCCGAGGTGATGGCCGACCGCAATATTGCCAAAATCGCCATTTCAGGGGCGGGAATGATCGGTCGTCCCGGCATCGCTGCGAAAATGTTCGCCGCCCTCGCCGATGCTGGTGCCAACATCGAAATGATATCCACTTCAGAGGTGAAAGTGAGTTGCGTTGTCGATCGCGAAGATTGCGATCGCGCCATCTCCGCCCTCTGTCTCGCCTTCGATCTCCACAGTTCCCCCGCCCGAAAAGTTCGCCCCGCCAGCGAGCCCGTCGATACGCCCCCCGATGCCCCTCCCGTGCGCGGAGTCGCCCTCGACTGCAACCAAGCGCGTCTCGCCGTCCGCCACGTCCCCGATATTCCCGGCATGGCAGCCAAAATCTTCGGCGTACTCGCCCAGAAAAACATTAGCGTCGATACGATTATTCAATCGCAACGGTGCCGCATTATTAACGATATCCCCACGCGGGACTTAGCCTGTACCGTCGCCCGCACCGATGCCGAAGTCGCCCGTTCTGCCCTCCAAGACTTGGCCCAACTGTGGGGATGGGGAGAAGCAAGCGTCGATCCTCACATTGCTAAAGTGAGCATTGTGGGTGCGGGGATGGTGGGCAACCCGGGCGTTGCGGCTTGTATGTTTGAAGCCCTGGCTAAGGAGCAAATTAACATTCAAATGATTACCACCTCGGAGATTAAAATCAGTTGCGTTGTCGCTGATACCGACGGCGTGAAGGCGTTGCAGGCAATTCACAAGGCCTTTGGTTTGGCAGGAAGCGAAAAGGTGGAAGTGCCGGCATAGTAGGGGGTACAGCGTTTGTAGGGGCACGGCGTTTTGTCAGATTTGGGTCGGGGGTATAACATACCAATGCCGTGCCCCTATGATTAACATTACCAATACCATGCCCCCGCTATGATTAACATACCAATGCCGTGCCCCTATGATTAACATTACCAATACCGTGCCCCCGCTATGATTAACATTACCAATGCCGTGCCCCCGCTATGATTAACATTACCAATGCCGCGTCCTTATGGTTAACATTACCAATGCCAGACCCCCGCTGCGGTTAACATTACTAATGCCGTGTCTCTATAGTTAATGTCTTACAATCCCCAAAAACATCACCGTCATTCGATTCGTTTGTCCGAATACGATTACAGACAACCGGGTGCTTATTTTATTACGATTTGTACCTACAAAAAGCAGTGTTGGTTGGGTGATGTGGTTGATGGAACAATGCACTGTAATCGCTTAGGAAAACTCGTCTCGACTTTTTGGCTGGATTTGCCGCGTCGGTTTTCTCATATTGAAATTGATGCGTTCGTTGTAATGCCCAACCACTTTCATGGAATTTTGATAATTACGGATAAGGAATCCTATATTCCACAAAAAGAACAGTTTAGCAAATCCGTATCGGGTTCAATTCCGACGGTAGTTCGTTCGTTTAAGTCAACGGTAAGCAAACGTATTAATCGAATGCGATCCAAATCAAATCCTCCCTTTTGGCAGCGCAATTACCACGAAAGTATTATTCAGAGTGAAGGAGGTCTAGAGCGGGTTCAACACTACATTTTGAACAATCCTTGCCAGTGGCAGTTGGATCGAGAAAATCCTCATCCCACACCAGATCGCGGACATAATTTGTATGACTTGAATTTATATTTTTGAATTCAGTTGAATTTAACATGAGGGGTACAGCATTTTGTCGGATTCGCATAGTAGGGGCACGGCGTTTTGTTAGATTTGAGGAGGCGAGTATAACATTATCAATGCCGTGCCCCTACGTCAATTTTGCCAACACCCTGTTCCCACGGTCAACGTTACATTTGAATTCGGCGTATTGCAATGAATTGATGAAAATGGGGGTCAATTTTGAATGACGGCAGTTATGAACGGTTTGGGAAGTTGCGCGATCGCTAAAAATATCGTCTCTTCAATATATTGGCGCACCTCGCGACTGGCGTAGCACTCGCTGTTGAGGCACTGCATCAGTAACTTATTGGCGTTCCAATATTGTCGCAGTAAGTCCTTTTGTTCGTCGCTAAACTGCCAGTCGTGACCGATGTTGCGATATTTTACCATTACAGCTCTGAGTTGCTCTATCCAAGCTTCGCCGTTCGCCTTCCACCACTGCTCAAATTCTTCCTCTTTTTCGCGATCGGGAAGTTGGTTTTTGAGTTTTTGTAGTTCTTCGTAAAGAGCGCGATCGAGTTTTTGGGCTCGGTCGAGGGCTCGGTCGAGGTCGAGGGTGAGGTCGAGGGTGAGGTCGAGGGTGAGGTCGAGGTCGAGGTTGAGGTCGAGGGTGAGGTAGAGGTTGAGGTCGAGGTCGAGGTCGAGGTTGAGGTAGAGGTAGAGGTTGAGGTGGAGGTCGAGGGAGAGGGAGAGGGAGAGGGAGAGGTAGATAAATCGGGAGAGGGAAAGGTCGAAAGTAGGAGCAAAATCAAGTTTATTTGATATTTGTTCAATTACCTCTTTACTATAAGAAACCTCAACCGATCGCGCTTTTTCCATCAACCACGTCAAAAATTGCTGAATCTTCTCATCCCCAGCAACCAGTCCGTCAGCGCGCTCCTTCATCAACAGCAACAACCGATCTGCATTCGGAGACATCGCCGCCGCCAACAAAAATACTTCCCGCCAGCGCGTTTCAGTCAAATGACTCGTCAATGTTTGCAACGCCGCCTCGGAAGACTGTTGAACTGTAACAATTTCCCGTGCCGAAAAATACTCGTGAAACGTAAGATGAGAAAACGAATAAATCCTCTTCGCTCGCGCTATTAATAACCCATGTTGCGCTTCAATCGAACGCAGAACAACTTCGCTATCCAGTTGTAACGCTTCCTCATCGCCACTCGCCCCCGGTAAGTTACGAATATAATCAGTAATAAACTGTTCTGCTGCTTTTTGCTTGAAAAAATAATCTCCTTTTTCAAACGTCACCCATGCAATTTTGCTCAACAAATCTTCCTTGCGTCCTACCGAAAGTTTTTTATAAACATTGTGGCGTTGAATTCCTCGCTTCGCGTCCCATTTTTTCAACAGCACATCCAACCCCTCTTTATAGAGTTCGGCGCGATTAGCCGGAAAATCTCCCGATTCCTCAAATGCCAAACACAGCAGCGTCAGCAATAGGGGATTGCTCGCTAGTTCTTGAGTCGGTTTATTTTCGTCCAAGCATTTGAGAAAGGTTGCCGGTTTAATCGCCTTATTCTTAAACCAATTTCCTACAAATGTTGCAACTTGCTTATTATCAAAGTCTGCAACTTCAACTTCGGTAAATTTCTCAAAGGTATATTCCTGCGCAGCGATGCGGCAGGTTATCGCAAACTGATTGCGGCGATAGTCATAAGCAAAATCGCAAATTGATTTGATAATACGCTGACTATCTTCTTCTCTGACTTCATCCAACCCATCGAGAAGAATTAGCGCCCGACCCTCTTTTAAGATTGTCTTTAGTGCCAGCTCGGATAGGGACGCTTCATGAAACATCTCTACAAACATCTCTACTATATATGCCAATAACTGCGGTCGATCGTCTGCCTCAGCAAAATCCTTCAACGTCACAAAAATTGGCACGAGATGGGAATAAAATTTCCCGCTGTTGCACTGAAACGCAAGAAACTTTAAAAACGTCGTTTTCCCCGCTCCCGGTTTCCCCCAAATCATTAACTTCGGGTGCCTCTTAACCGCTTCCAGTCCGGGAACTCGTTTTTCTTCGATTTGTCCCCAACCCAACCGGTCAAAACCATCAGTCAAGTTACATTCTGCCAAGAGTTTATTTATTGGTTTGCGCCTGCGTCCGCTAATTTTTTCCAGAATATTAACTTGGGTATAGATATCGCCTAACCCAATGGGTTTCGTCATATCTAAAATCCGCATTGTGCCGCAGCGTTCTTGGATTTTGTCGCGAACTATTGCGCGGACTTGTTGCACCAGTTTATCAATCTCCTCATCATTCTCTTCGGGAGATTTGATAACAATGTCTTCCCAATTCAAATCTAACTCGTCACAAATATCGCAGAAGTTTTTGTAATCGATCGCTGTGCCGCGAAAAAAGTTACTGACGGTGCTGCGACTCAATCCCAAGCGCTCGTAAAGCCGCGCTTGGTTCAAGGATTTTCGTTTCAGTGCTGTTTTAGCGGTTTTAATGCCTTTTGGAGAAGCTGTCAGCGATCGCCCGGTCATAGCATAGGGATAATACTTTTTCCTTATTGTAGAACAGACCAAAGGCTATATAGCGACAACGGTACGTTATCTCAATTAAAAATAAAAAATGAAGGGCAACGGTGCGTTACGCTTCGCCAACACACCCTACCCAGCCCCAAAAATGAACGAATAGCAGGTTGAAACCAAACTCACGCAACTCACACAAAAAGTCATACATTCTCAAACCCCTACTGCACCGCGATCGCATACACCCCCCTGTCACTGTAGAAATGTACTCGATTTTAGTGACTCAACAATGATGCAAAACATCCCTTTTTTAGTTGCGCTGTGGCTGGTCCAAAAACTTGCGGATGCTGTCGCCGATAAAGCTTTAGAGAAAGTTCTCAGCGACGAAAATTTACAACATTGGGCAACCTTCTTAAAACGCCAACTTCTCGCTTTCTACTTCGCTTGGCAATTGCACGCTACGCCGAAGCAAAAACTTAATCCGACAGTCCGAGATCGTCGGGCAATTGGTCAAATGTTACCCCCAATTCCCGACACAATGCTCGAAACTGAGGAATGGTAAGGGTTGGCGGATATTCTCCCTTTTCCCATGCCCGAACTGCGCGATCGCCTTTGGCATTTTTGGCGGCGGTCTATTTTTGTTTTCTGAACGGGGAATTATAAGTAGGTGGGCATAAATAAGTGTATAATAATAAATTAGTTAGAAAAGGGAGTTGTTTTATGCCAGCACAACTAAAAATCCGTCTGAGCGACAGCGAAGAAAAGGAACTATTGGAATT
>JAXHVQ010000041.1:0-42192 GCA_034189065.1 Cyanobacteriota bacterium | reverse complement strand
TACCGCCTTACTCTCCAGATTTTTCTCCGATTGAAAACTTTTGGTCAAAAATCAAATCAAGTCTTCGCTCTTTGGGAGCACGGACTTATAAGGCTTTAGAAGAAGCGCTAGTTGAAGCTTATAGTCAAGTGACGGAGCTAGATTTCCTCAACTGGTTTACGCACTGTTGTTATTGTACCTCACTCAATTGAAAAACGCTATATTTAGCGCTTGTGCTTATGAATCCGATTTTGACCGGCTTTCTAGCTAGTTTAGTCGCCGGGTTAGCCACTGCTGTCGGCGCATTGCCCGTGTTACTCCCCCTTCAGCTTACCTCAAGAATTCAGGCGATCGCCCTCGGTTTGGGCGGGGGCGTTATGCTGGCAGCTACAGCATTTTCCCTGATTATCCCCGGAACCGAGGCCGCGATCGCGCAAGGTAAGTCGCAAATGGAAGCGGCTATAATTATGGCAGTTGGCGTAATGGCGGGAGGCATTTTCCTCGCCCTCACTCATAAATACCTCCCCCACCAACATTTTTCTAAAGGGCCCGAAGGCCCTATTCCCCAAAGTATCCAGCGCATTTGGCTATTTATCGCTGCTATTACGCTGCACAACTTCCCCGAAGGACTCGCTGTCGGGGTTAACTTTGGCGCGGGAAATGTCGCCGATGGCATTCCTCTGACGGCGGGAATTGCCTTGCAGAACTTGCCCGAGGGGTTAGTGGTTGCCCTTTCCTTAGTCGCCGAAAATTATAACGTCGGCTATGCGCTAGGCGTTTCCCTTCTCACCGGTCTTGTCGAACCTATTGGGGGGATAATGGGGGCGAGTGTTGTCGCGATCGCGCAGTCTGTTTTACCCTGGGCAATGGCCTTTGCTGCCGGTGCCATGCTTTTTGTCATTAGCGATGAAATTATACCCGAATCTCATAACAAAGGCAAGGAACAAGAAGCAACCCTGGGGATTATGGGCGGATTTGTGGTGATGATGCTGTTGGATATTGGCTTGGGTTGAGCGTACTGTCGGCAGTTGAAACTATTTTTGTCAAATTTTAAGATTAAAATTAGTCTATATTGCTCCTGCTGCGAACTCATTTTCGACTCTAGGGCGAATTGTGCATAAATTCGTTCTGAATCGCCGCGTTTTCAATCTGATTGCGAAACGTATCCAGCATTCCTACAATTTCTGCGTGTAACTCCAGATATGCCTCGCGATCGAATAATAAATAATTGCCATGTGCGATACTATTTCTTCGATCTAGCAGTTTTGTATCGATTAATTCTGACTTGGTAGAGTAGAGCGAAAAGTCTAGTCCAAGAAGATAAGTTATTTCTTTCAGGATTTTAGAAGACAAGTTTGAGTCAGTAGATATAGCATCTTTAGGTAAATAACATCTTTGATTCAGCTCAGAAAGAAAAAAGTCACATACAGGGATGTACGCCGACGGCTTATTCGTCTCTTTCGCCTCATTTAATTTTTCTTTCATAGCCAATGCCAGGAAATTACTGGAGAGTTCTCGATAAGTCAGCTTTTTCGAGCGAACATACTCCAGATAAGCATTGGCTGCTAATTTTACGAAACCTTCCCAATGCGAATAGAGAATACAAATTCCACTTCGTAACAAAGTATTGTGTCTTTGAAGAGAAATATTGTTCGCTTCTATCAATGATTTTATTTCTGCAAGTTCCCTCTTTCGCCAAGCAAGATCGTTAGATAGTCGATCGCTTAACTGTTCGGCAGTTCGGACGCTCATCAGGGGGAAAACACCTCTCTACCCAGGGGAATTAAGTAAGGTAAACGTCTTGCTGCATTAACTCCTGCTCCCGACCATTTTTGATACGTTGGATGCGACCAAATGCTTTTTATGCGCTCAATAATTGTGTCTTTTGGAACTAGATGTTTATAGTTATATCCAATTCCTAAAGCTACGACTTCGTAAGCGGATAATAAAAATCCGCCAACAAATCGGTCATCCTGCGCTCTATATCTTTTGAAGCTATTATCTCCGATCGCTTCGTTGAGGACGCTGAATGTGACATCAAAGGCTGTTTCTATGCGACTTTTATCCCAATCTTTTTTAAAAGCCATCTCTCGCATTTGTTCGGTCAAAAAGACACTAACATCGCCTCCTAATTCTCGAAGGCTTTCTTCGTTTTTATCAAAGAAAAGAATAAACCGCAATATTAATTCCATATCATACTGCTGTTCGTAGAGTCGATCGCTCAAAGCAATACAGCTTTTGAATGATTCCCGATCGGCTAGCGATCGCATTAACTCATACAAGTTTTTATTCAGCATCAAAAGAATGCAGTTTCTGACTTCTTGAGGTGTTGCGATTGAGCCTCCAGTATTGAGACGCTGAAAAAGCTCGTATTTAATCATTTCGTCGCTTTCTTTTTCAATGATATTAACAGCGATCTTGGCTCGTTTAATTAGCAGTCGTTGTGTTTGAGTTAAAGAATTTTCTTTATCGTCTGGATCGTGCCATTTTTTGCCTTCTAGTGAAGGCAGGTATGTTGTTTTTTGTAAAGCAACAAAAGATGTATCTTGTTTTTCAGTTTCAGGCTTCAGCAAACCCGCAAATTCATATATAGTTGACAGTCTTTGCAACCCATCAACAACATCCCAAACTCCATCGTCTCTTTGACTCACGAAAATGGGAGGAATGGGTATGCCTAAAAGAATTGATTCAATAAAGGCTGATTTTTGATGGTCTGACCAACGAAAGAATCGTTGGAATTCCGGGTGAATATCGATTTCATCGTGTTCGTAAAGACTAATCCATTCGCCAATAGACATCGAGTAGCTATCTGTGCGAATTTCTTGCCTTGTTTTATCAATCTCTTCTTGTAAGAACATGGCTTAAGTAATACTTCAGTACGTTTGGGCATCGCTGTCTTTAATGATATCAATTTACTTTGGAAAATTGTCTCGGTTCGCAGTCGGCACGCTCATTACCGACTGCGAATCCTAACGCTGACGTTCTTGAAATTTAAACCACAGAATAGGGATTGGTTAATTTTTCCAGTTGCTGGACGAGCAAACTGAGAAACAATCCCACATCCGTAACAACGCCGACAGATTCCACCGAACCGCGATCGCTCAATTTCGTTATCACCGCCGAATAAATGTTGCCGCATAGCATTTTCACCGTCCCAAAAGCTTGTCGTATTCTGTATGCGAGCCAATCCAAAACCACACAAAATCATCTCCCTCAGCTACAGCTAGCGCTCGATAATGTAAACCAACGCGCACCGAGCGGAATTGTCCGACTTTTTTAAAATGTAATGACGGATGGCGAGGGTTCTCTCGAAGAAGCTCGTAACATCGGTCGGCAAGTTCCTGAATATTTCTAGGTAGTTGACGGTAATAATACCAAAAATCTGGGTTTGCTCGATGTCTCACAAGTCAGTGCAATGTCCCTCCCGTAAGTCTCGCAGTGCTTTTTCAGCAAGTGCGTTTAGTCGTCCCGCTTTGACATCGGTTTCAAATTCTCGATCCCAAATTTCCGCATCGTATTCTGCAAACCAAGCCCGAAAAGCGTTGAATTCACTGGGTGCAAGCTGGCGAACTGCCTGCTCGATGTCCTTGAGAGTTAGCATTTTTTTTAATTGCGATCGCGCTTTACTTCATTCCATTCAATTATAGAAAAATCCCTGGGAAAATTGCCGAGCTTCGCAGTCGGCACGCTCATTACCGACTGCGAATCCTAACACTGACGTTCTTGAAATTTACGCGACAGAATAGGGATCGGTTAATTTCTCCAGTTGCTGGACGAGCAAACTGAGAAATAGCCCGACATCCGTAACAACACCCACAGATTCCACCGAACCGCGATCGCTTAATTTCGTCACCACCGCCGGGTTAATATCGACGCACACCATTTTTACCCCAGCCGGAGTCATATTCCCCACGCCAATGGAATGCAGCATCGTAGACAGCATCAAAATCATATCTGTCCCTTGCAACAAACGGGCATAGTCGGCCTGAGCCTTAATCAAATCCATTTCCGTATCCGGCAGCGGACCGTCATCGCGAATGGAACCAGCCAAACTAAAGGGAACGTTATTTTTAACGCACTCATACATAATCCCTTTTGTCAAGACCCCTTCTTCCACCGCCTTGGCAATATTGCCGCAGCGACGAACCGTATTAATCGCCTTCAAATGGTGGCGGTGTCCGCCGCTGACAGGAACGCCGCGCTGCATATCCACCCCCAGAGACGTTCCCATCATCGCCTGTTCGGTATCGTGAACCGCGATCGCGTTCCCCCCCAACAGCGCTTGGACGTATCCTTCTCGAATCAAGCGCGAAAGGTGCTGTACGCCGCCGGTGTGAACCACAACCGGTCCCGCAGTCACCGCCACTTTACCCCCTCGATCGCGAATTTGGCGCAACTCCCAGGCAATTTGTTCCACTACCAATTCCACGCGGCGTTCGCTCGATACGCCAGCGCCCATAAAGCTAAACTCTTGGGTTTTGCGCTGTTCTCTCGACTCGGTGGCGCGAATGGTTCGGATGCCTTCCACGCTGACAACGACGCGATCGCCTGCCGCGAGATCGCGCAACAGCACGCAGCGGGCCGTCGTCCCCCGAGACCCTTTCTCAACCACAATCGCTGCATCCATGCGTTGATTTCCCACGCGCACCCATCGGTCGTCCACCCGCACTTCGGTGGGATAAATGGTCGTCACATAGAAATCGTCCGGCGCAACGCCATCGAGGGCAACTTCTTCCAAATTCGCGTCGCAAGCCTCCTGCGGCGGTGCCACAGCCCCCAGATCGATGAGTTGGGTCATGATGTCTTCCATGACCTCGTGGGACGGTGCAGACACGCGAACCTCTGCGGTCGAGGTGCTTTGTCGTTCGATGCCTAAATTGAAGTTGAGAACCTTAAAACTCCCTCCCGATTCTACAACAGTATCGAGCGATCGGTTCATTGTTCCCGCATCGAGGAGGTGTCCTGCGAGGCGAACGATACGACTTTCGAGGGGTTCGTTGGCGTGGACATCTTCGAGGACGGGTTCGGTGACGCGCAAGGTCAAGCATTTCGCCGCGCCGCCTGCTTTGAGAAATTCGGTGAGGGGAGTTTCGACCACTTCAAACCCGGCTTTACCCAGGCGTTGTTTGAGTCCGTCGCTAATTTTATTCATGACGACAACGGACTCGATATTCACCGCGTTGCAGGCAAAGTTAACGGCATCGGCTTCTTCAATGGCAATGCGTTTTTCGGGGGGAACGCGCATTTCGATTAACCGGTTGGAGTAGGAATCGAAAGCGGGGGGATAATAAAGTAAGTAGCCGCCTTTGAGGGGACAGAAGCAGGTATCGAGATGGTAGAAGCGTTCGTCCATTAACCGCAACGATAGCACTTCGATGTCCAGCCATTTTGCGAGATAGGGGTGGGAGTCCAGTTCGCTGCGGAAGCCGTATCCCGCCCACAACCAGCGTCCTTCCCGGTCGAAGAGGGCATCTCCCGCCCCTTCAAAGGGGAGGTCTTCGGGCAGTTCGTAGACGGTGAAGCCTTGGTCTTCAAACCATTTTTTGAAGTGGGGTTCTTCTCCTTGTCGTTCTTTGTGTAGGAAGCGACTGAGGACGACGTTTTTGCCCAAGACTAATCCGGCGTTGGCGGTGAAAACCATATCGGGCCACCCTTTTGCCGGTTGGACCAATTCGACGATCGCGCGGTCTTTGAGGGTATGATGGAGTTGGTGCCATTGGTCGCTGGCGCGATCGCGCGACGATTTATGGATATTCCCTTCCATCCACGGGTTGATAACGTAGTCTACGTCGTAGTGGTCGGGAGAACACATCAAAAAGCGAATCGATTCAGTCATAATTCGGTTAATTGGGGTAGATTCCCTCAGTTTTATCAATATAAATGCAACGGCAGCCCAACGATCTGGGCTGCCTAATTCAATTCAAAGCCAATTTTCCATTATATCATCAAATTGGCTCGGTTATTCGCAATTCGCAACAGGCGCGCGATCGCGTTTTCCTGGGGAAGGGTTGGAATTGGGCTAAGCTGCTGTCAACCCATAGGCGGACATCCGCATAATTTCGCCGGTTTTGAAGCCGATATTGGCTAACGCTTCGCCGTAGCTGATCATGAAATCTTCTACCAACGCTTCTTTTTCCATGCCCAAGATAGCAGCATCTTTCTCCACTTGGTTGAGCATTTTCCAGACGATGGGAAGATTTTGTTTGTTTGCTGCTTCGAGTTCCCCTTTGACTTCCTCAAAGTGCTTGTTCAGCCAAACTTCGCCAAAATTGAGGTGGGTGTACTCATCTTTAACCACGCCTTCAGTGATTTTACGGGCAAAATCATCGGCGACCGGGATATAGATATTGTAGGCCGCGATCGCGAACGCCTCAATAATCAGAGATTGAATTAGAAAACAAGTTGCTAAATTCCCTTCCGCCTTCGCCCTTTGAAAATTGCCGTGAAGTTGGGCAAAATACTCGCGCGCAAACTCCATATCGGGAGTCACGCTCAAATTCTTCCCACAGGCTTGAAACCCTTTCTTGTGGCGGTTTTCCATCTTCGCCAACCGCTTCAATTCCTCCTGATGGTCTGGCACCATTTCGCCCATTGCGATGTAATTTTCGTGGGCTTCCTGTTCGCCTTCGATCACAATCGCATTAATTCGGCTATAGGCATCCTTATAATCTGCGCTTGTATAATCAAACTCCGAGCGTACTGCAAGTTCTTGCATGGGTTTCTCTCCTACTGTTCACATTCCCCGCTGCCAAACGCGGCAGTTTGGTTGCGGATAGTTTATCGTTGTTTTACGATCCTCCCTCAGTCGGTCAAACCCAAAGAATTTCGGATCGCAGGGGCTTACACCCTTTCCTATGTTATCCGTCCTCCCTCAAATTGGATCGAACTCCCCCCAAAAGCGCAAAACTTAATCATACCTTCAAAAAACAGTACAATTTCTTATCAATGCACGAAAACACCGTATTAAAATCCCTCTCGGGACAGAAATCTTTCGGGTTACTGCTCCTTCTCCTTTTAGGTGCGGGTGTCGTGTTGCTACCTCTTGCCATTGTTTTGTGGACTTCTTTCGCCCCTCCAGGGACATTATCCACCACAATGGTATCCTTTGACTCCCTGACAGCGAGCAACTATCGACAAGCATGGCAGCGGGGAAATTTTCTTATTGCCTTTGCCAACTCGACTATTATTGCCTTAGCCGTTACCGCGTTGCAAATTTTTACCTCTACTTTGGCGGGTTATGCGCTGGCAAGGTTAAAGTTTCAAGGCAGGCAAGTCATTTTACTCCTTATTTTAGCAACGCTTGTCATTCCGTTTCAACTTTTGGTCATTCCCATTTTTTTGGTATTGAAATGGGGACATTTGATTAATACCTATTGGGCTTTGATTTTACCCACTGCTGCCAACGGTTTTGGTATTTTTTTGATGCGACAGTATTTTGCCACAATTCCGGTGGAACTGGAAGAAGCCGCAGCGTTAGACGGAGCAAATCGCTTGCAAATTCTCTGGCGCGTGATGTTTCCTTTGGCGCGTCCGGCATTGATTACGTTATTTCTATTTACCTTTATTGGCGAGTGGAACGATTTATTTAAACCGTTGATATTTACGACGAGACCCGAATTGAGAACCGTTCAACTAGCCCTTGCCGAGTTTCAAGAACAGTTTACCAATAGTTGGTCGTTGTTAATGGCGGCGGCGGTTATTGCGACAGTTCCTGTTGTTGTTTTATTTTTAATCGGTCAGCGGCAGTTTATTCGGGGCATTGGGACGACGGGGATTAAGAATTAAAGAATATTGGTTACGGTCTCCAAAGTTAGTTAAGTACCTAGCCAAAATTAATTACATATTCTTTCCCGAAATTGTCCAGAACTTTTTTGAGGTACTTAAGTAAGTTACTCCAACTTTCATACGCTTCTACTTCAATCCATTCATACTTGATAAATTTCCAAAGAATCTCTATCAAGTTTTCCTTGGGTGAATAAGTCGGAAGCCAAAATATTTTGAGTCTTTTGAGTTCCCACTCCGGTAATTTTGCGCCGGATGCGATCGCTTGTATGAATTGAGGCTTGATCCATGAAAACAACAGTCGGCTTTGAAATTTCTTGACTAAATCTATCCAGGAAATTAACAACAATATTGCTATCGATTTTTCCCGTTCTTATCTCGTAAAATAGTTCGTTTTTTCGGTTCATCAATCCGAGAACATTAATTCTTTTACTTTGACTACTTCTGAGAGTAATCCTTTCATTCCTTTCTTGCCAACCATAGGGAATTTGAGGTTTTAAAGAAAAACCACTTTCATCAAAATAACGGATATCAATTTCTTCTGCTTTTTCCTTTTTTCTGAAGTTTAATATCAGGGGAGACTTAACCTCTAACTCCCAGCTATCAGGACTTTTACTCGTTCTTCTCTTCATTCTTTTCCACCTCATCTCCAATTTTTTTATAATTCTTTTTAAGGTTTCTTTGCTCACTTCTATCCCCCATTTTTCGCGAATTTTTACCTTGGTTCTTTTAAGCAGTTTGGGGTCTCTCTTTACCCACCTTTTGACTTCTTGTTTTTGCTCTTCTGTTAATTTTGGTTTTCTGCCTCTTCCTTTTTGATTATAAAGTCCCGCCATTTTTCGATCTTCCCATCTTGTAAACCAGTTATGGAGGGTTTTCCGACTAATTCCAAAAATCGTCATTAACTCTTGCATTGAAAATCCGCGATCGCTTAAAATCAAGCACCTTGCTCGGTCTCGTACTTGGAAAAATTTACTTTCCCGACTTATTCTTTCTAAAAGCTTAATACTTTCTGGATTTAAATCCCTAATAAACCTCATAACTAAATCGGATGAATTCTGAAGTGGTTTAAGTATAACATCTTGTTACACAAGTGTGTAATTAATTTTGTGTTACCGCTTACTGGGAGTTTAAAATTGGCTTAAGTTGCTCGATTAAAATGGGTATCTCGCTTTGTACGACATTCCAAACAATATCGAGGTCAACGTCGTCGTACTCATGTACGAGTCGGTTGCGCATACCATTGATTTCTCGCCAGGAAATTTGTGGCAAAGTTTGGCGCTTAGACTCTGAAACCCGTTTTGCCGCCTCTGCAACGATTAATAATCGTCTAATGACTGAATCCTGAAGCTGAACGCTACTCACGAAGTCATCTTTTGAGCATTGATTTACATAGTCTACGATAAGTTCTGCCGATTGCAACATATCGAGGAGAAATTGAATGTCTCGTTTCATATGACGATTTGGGCTGAAGAGAGAATTTCCTGGCGGCGTAGGGAGTTACGACTATTTTCAATTCCCGGGCGAGTCACTACATCCACATCTCGACTAAAAATGGTCTTTAACTCTTCCTCCATTTGCTCTAAACTCCAAAATGTAGGACGTGCTTCTGGATGAAATTGTACCATGACATCAATATCGCTATCAGGGCGAAAGTCGTCTCGTAAGACGGAACCAAATAGAGCAAACTCGACAACCTGCCACTTTTCGCAAAAGGTTTTAATTCGGTCTATGGGTAAATTGATATTTGCTAGTTCCATTGAGTTAAACCGACCGGAGTGACTTCGGCGAATCCTAATTCAAGTTTAAACTTAAAACGGAGATTGCGATCGCGAATCCGAACTGTATGGCTATATAGCGTTCTTATTTGAGTTGTAAAATCTTGACGGAAGGATTAAGAATGGAAGAATAGAAGAATTTAAGAATTTAAGAGGCTTTGAGGAGTTATTAAAAGTATGTAATATTTTCTTGTTGTTTATATTTCATTTGTAAACGCTATATTATTGGTAAAGCCGATACGTTAGGCTGTATTATTCATGCCATTGGCGGAATTGAAGACCACATCCATTTAGTCGCTTCAATGTCAATGACCAAAAAGCACACCATGTCAATAAAACCGCGATCGCGGGTTTGGAGCGGATTGAAAACCCGACGAAATCCTAATTCCTTAAATCAACGCCTGAAAACAAATTTCCAGCTTGTTGTCTATAACAAAAAACTTTTCAATAGATTACAACAGTTGCTCGTATGTTCCTTGAAGCTTCCCAAAACCCCATCATACCCTTACAACGACAGCCCGTTTCAACGTAGGGACGTTCAATTGAACGTCCCTACTACAGCCCGAAAGCGTCCATTGTCGCTCCTGAACAGACGCGCGATCGCGCGAACAATCGCGGTGTAACCTCTTTCGACAGAATGGCTTCGCCTCCATCACGCCTGGGGACTCGACATCTGGCTCATGATGTCCACCGCCTATTTTCCTTTTTCCAATGAATCAGCCCTGCCTTATACAAGAGGGCAAGGGAAAAAGGGTTATCCCAAATTCCAACGATATCAAACCCGTGCATTCACGCCGGGGAGTGTCAACCCGACAACAGCATTCTCAAGTCTCAAACCTAATCTTGGAGAAATCCCTGAAACACCTCCAACGCCTCCAAAGAAATTTCGTGACCCATCTCAAACTCCCGATAGTCCACCGATACGCCCACACTCTCTAACTGTTCCTTGGCTTGCTGCGCGAGGGAAAGGGGGACAACCGCATCTTGTCTTCCGTGGATGAGGAGGACGGGAGGAGGATTTTCGCTGTGCTGAGGAGAATAATGGAGATAACCGCTCATACTGCATAATTTTGCAAATGGCAGTTGCAGTCCCACATCGAGGGTCATCGCGCCGCCTTGGGAAAAGCCAGCAAGTACCGTTCGCGAAAGGGGAATATTTGTTACCCCTTCTAGGGAAAGCAACCACTCACTCAATATTTGTCTACCCTCGCTCAAACCCGGATATCCTTGTTCTTCTAGAGCATACCACGCTCGTCCTTCCGGTGCTTGGTAGTGGGGAAAGGGAGCGTTGGGAAATATCATTTGATAGTTGTCGGGCTCGAAATAGGAGGCGAGGGCGGCGAGGTCTTGCGCGTTTGCGCCCCAACCGTGTAAAACAACGAGGAGTCGGGTGGGGGGTTCTCCTGTTTTGGGTTTAAGGGAAATGGCTTCGAGGGACAGGGTTTTTCTCCGGTAATCAGTAATGGGTAGGGGCGGGGTTACCCCCGCTCTCAAGGTTACCCCGCCCTTGAGAGCGATCGCAATCTCAAGGACGGAGCGCAAAGATGTAAAGTGCTATACCGCCAAATCCTCTTTTTTGTGCAAATGTGCTTCGAGGAACCACAAACGCATATCAATGGTTCGCGAAATTTCGGTGTAGAGGTCGGCGGTATCAGCATCGCCCAGTTCGTCGGTGCGCGCGATCGCGTCGCGCAGATGCTTGCCAAAGGCGGCATAGCGTTCGGCTAAGGCGGTGATGTGTTCGATGCCTTCGACGAGATCGCCGGGGTATTCGGATAAAATGGACTCGCGCGCCGCAGTGCGAGCCGTTCCCAACGCGACACCTCCCAAGGCGGTGATACGTTCGGCGGTCATATCCACGTAGCCTTCGATTTCCCCTGCCAATTCGTCGAAAAGTTCGTGGAGTTGAAAGAAGTCTAATCCCTTGACATTCCAGTGAGCTTGTTTGATTTGAGTTTTTAAGTCAACGCTGGCTGCCAGGGTCGAGCTCAAAATTTCAACCACGCGATCGCGCGTCGCTAAAGGAAGGTCGTGACGAGTGGGAAAGAAACGACGAGCTGTTTTGGTTTTTCCGTTGGTTATTGTTGATGCGGTCATGAATTAATTCCTCTGTGTTACAACCAATATCTAGCATAGCGGGCATTTAAATTGGGGATTCCAAGAGTCCCTTGGGAAGAATTGAGGTTCTCAATTTAAATGCCGAACAGTTTAGAGCCGATGCCGTTATTGTTTAGCTAAATACGCTTCTAATGCTTCGGAGTCTCCAATGAGTTTCCCATCAACGAAGACTTGAGGCACGGTTGTCGAGCCGGAAACCGCTTGCAAAGACTTGCTTGTGGCATCTTTCCCCAGGATGATTTCTTCGTAGCTGATGCCGCGATCGCTCAGCATCTGTTTGGCGCGCGCGCAGTAGGGACAACCGACTTTAGCAAACATAGAAATGAGTTTGGGTTTCTCGGCATTAGGGTTAATATACTCGAGCATCGTCTCGGCATCCGACACTTCAAAGGGGTCGCCGGGAACTTCGGGTTCGATAAACATCTTTTCAATGGTGCCGTCTTTGACCAGCATTGAATAGCGCCACGAGCGCGGTCCGAACCCCAGGTCTTGTTTCTCGACCAGCATTCCCATTCCTTTGGTAAACTCCCCATTCCCGTCGGGGATGAGGGTGACGTTATCGGCTTCCTGGGTTTTTGCCCATTCGTTCATCACAAATGTATCGTTCACTGAGATGCAAACAATCTTATCAACGCCGTTGGCTTTGAAAGCGGGCGCGAGTTCGTTGTAGCCGGGAAGGTGCGTTGAAGAACAGGTGGGCGTGAACGCGCCGGGAAGGGAAAATACGGCGACGGTTTTTCCGGCGAATAAGTCATCGGTGCTGACATCTACCCATTCGTCATTCTGGCGGGTGTGGAAGGTAACATTGGGGACTTTTTGGCCTTCGCGGTTCGGTAACATATGATGGTTTAACTCCTCGTTTTATAACTCGAACTCATTATGACTTCGTTTAACTGTTTTAATCATAATCGTCTCCATCGCAGTTGGCAAGGGGGAAGTTGATTTTTTTATGAGAGAGGGGGAGATGGGGAGCGGGGGAGTGGGGGAGCGGGGGAGCGGGGGAGTGGGGGAGTGGGGGAGAATTCATAACTCATAACCCACAACTCACAACTCATAACTCATAACTCATAACTCATAACTCATAACTCATAACCCACAACTCAATAAAGTCTCGATCGCCTCCACTGCAACTTCCACACCGTCTTCCGCCTGCAGCAAGCGACCGATGCGTGCGGCTTGTTCCTTGTAAACGGGGTCGAGCAACAACGGCTTCAACTGTGCGGCTAAGGCCGTAGCCGAATAGCGATCGCGACTGATTTGACGACCCACCCCCAGACGCACCGCTCGCGCCGCATTATCCGGGCGGTCGAACTCATCGGGAACTACCAACATCGGGCGACCCGCCAACAAAGCCTCTGCCGTCGTACCGATGCCGCCGTGGTGTACGATGGCTGCCGAACGGGGAAACAGTTCTGAATGGGGGGCATACTCCACCGCCATTGTCCCCTCGGGCAGCAACTCCGGCGGCACCTTTCGCGCCTCTTTGCCCATGAGCAAAACAGCCCGATAGCCCAACGCTTGCGAGGCTATAGCCGCCTCGATATAAAAATTCCCCGGAGTCAACACCGCCGACGAACCCAAGGTAAACACAATGGGCGGTTCCCCCTCATCCAAAAACCGGACCGACTCCTCAGACAAACCCACAGCATTTCGGGGACGGTAAAACGGAAAACCCGTCGTCCGGGCTTGCGGCGGCCAGTCCGATTGCGGCGCGGCAAACACCTCAGAAAACAGCGCCAACACTAAATTGGGAGAAAGCAGACCGCCAAACAGCGAGTCGCAACTGGGGGTTAAACCTAATTCCGTCCGTAACTGTCGCCAAGGCGCAGTCCAAAAACGCGCTTGCCACTGAAAGTGGCGCGCAATGCTATCGTGCATCGCTGCGATTTGATTTTTTTCGCAAGGAGAGAGGGGAGTGTTACCGGTTTGGAGGGAATTCTGACCATCGTAGGCCGACAAAAAGGAATAGGGCGAGAGAATCGAGGAAACCCAAGGGATGCCTAGTTTTTCCGCCACCAAAGAGCCAGCAAACGTGAGAGGGTGAGCGACCAATAAATCTGCTCCGACACTGGCTGCCATCAAGTCGGCATAACTGGCTCGTAAATGGGGCATCAATAAGTAGCAGACTACATATTCAAGCAATCGTCCCTGACGAACCATCATGCCGAGAAACTCCCCATCTTTTTCAAAATCGGGCAAACTATCGGGTCTGACGGGATGAAATTCGAGACCTTGAGATTCGACTTGTTGGCGGTATCTTTCGCTCGTCGCGATCGCGGGACGATGGCCTCGATGTTGCAAACTGTTCGCGATCGCGAGGAAAGGATATAAGTCCCCCAAGGAACCAAACGCAGTCAGTACAATTCGCTTCGCTTGCATGGGAATGTGTTAGAAATTGAGTCGTTCACTGTAGCTCGTTGCTCTTCAAACTTCAAAGTTATACCAATCTTGCTAGCAATATTACCGGGAGGGAGCGGTCGCGCCCTAAGCGGCGATGTTATCGGTAGTTTTCCCTCGATAACTTTTGTTAAGAGTTGAGTGCATATTCTTTGTGAGACTGTTATTTTTAAGATTTGCGAGATTTGCGAGTTTCTCTTTGCAGCCTTTATAAGTTCAACGCATTTAAACGTATAAAATTCTGAGAGATTTACATATGCAAGACATCTGCCAAAAACTTATAGTTGCCGCTACTAGTACCGCACTAGGTCTAGCAACAATTGGAGTTAATTCTGTTAGAGCCGCCATTATCACTCCCTCAGTACGAGCAAGTATTCAAGACCAGCAGATTGACGGAATTATTGATTCATTCAATAGTAGTCCTTTTGAAGGCTTACTGCGTCGGGCGCTGCCTCCGGCACGGTTTGTTGAAGACCGTGCCATTGTCGAGTTCGACCTTAACACCTTTGCTGGGCAGGAACTACTCCAGTCTCAACTGGATTTCACTTTATTTTCTAACAATAGTGGCGGTGACCAAATTCGCTTATTCGATGTCATACTCTACAGTGGTAATGGTACGGCTGAATTGAGCGACTTTTCGATTGCAGGTACAACTGTTGCTCAAGTTCGCTTTTTGGTAAGCGAAAGCCCCACTCGTTTTAACTTGGATATCCTCAGCCCAGTTCAGTCCATTTTGGACAGTGGCTCGAACTTTGTTGGTGTTCGACTTAATCCCATTGGAACTCGAAACTTCCCAACAATTTTGGGAAACTCAACACTGACTGCGACTCCCATTTCTGAACCCGAACCTGTTCCCGAACCCGCTACCGTCCTTGGTTTAGCCACAGCCCTTGGCTTTGGAGTCTTATTCAACCGAGGAAATTCCAAAAAGCCAAAAAAGACTAGCGATCGCTAGGATAAAGTCATACTGACGAGAAATTCAATCTCCCCGCCCTACGAGTCAACGCGAGTGAGGGTGGGGAGATTGAATACGCGGTGGGTACGCTAGAAATTAATATTAAAGCAAGGTGGGGTCGCAAAAAGAGCGTCATATTCTATTTCACATTAGGCGTAATTTTTAATTATTAATTGATAAATAGGGTTCCACCTCAACAGCCAGCACATCTTCAGGTATGCTCTTAATCAGATAACCATAGGAAAACCTCTGTCCTTCGAGAAGCGATCGCTCGTCTCCCGTTGCCGAACCCGGCCAAGCTTCATCGAACGCCATCCACAACTCCTGCAACTGGGCATTTGTCGCGCTATCCGCCAAAATTCGGACGACCACTTCGTAGACGCTCAACAACTCATCCAAATCGTTACGGGCGTAAATTCGACCGTCAACGACCGCTCCGTCCACGGTCAACTGACCCGCAATAATCTTGCGGAGGGTGTCAGCATCGGTGCGAAACTCGACGGCCTCGGACGGCACCCCATACTCAAAAAGCAGTTGGAGTCGATCGCCGCCCACCGCCTTAATCAGTAACGTTATCCCATCAAGGGCGATGGCCGTAACTTTTCCGGCTAAAAGTTGCACTAACGCTTCCCAAGTCTCCTCACCCGGTCGGCGAAGCGCTTCTATCAAGCGGCACAACCATTGGGCTAATTGTTCTTGACGTTCTCTGGTTCTATCGGTCATTAATAAGAATGAGTTTGTACTTCTTCTAGTTCTGGTTCAACATAATTCGCCCCAATTCCCCCACCTCGCTCGCGCGCTCACAAAGCGCAGGTGGAGGGAGGAATGGCGAGATGGATAAAGTATGGAGTCATCCAATACTCCCCAAAGACTTACGACTATGCTAGTATAAACAAAAGTCGTAAGAACCAGCAATATTGCAAACCCTAACCGCCAAATTAAAACTAGAAGTCACTTCGGAGCAAAAAGAAATGCTTCGAGTGGCTTCTTTGGCATATCGGGATGCACTTAACTTTACCTCTGAAGTTGCGTACCAAATGGGAAAAACTTATAACGGTACAAAAATTCAGAAGGAAGTCTACTATACATTGCGGGAGAAGTTTAAGCTCCCTTCGCAGATGGCTTGCAACGTTCCCCGTCAAGTGGGGGCTACCTACAAGTCACTGCGGACAAAACTCAAACAAAACGAGGAGGCGATTAAAGCAGGTCGCACCAAGAAACGATACAAAGGGTTGGACAAACCACCTAAATACATTTCTCGTACCTGCACGTTAAACGACAAACGCGACTATTCGTTTGTTAAAGACCAAAAAGTGAGTGTCATCACTTTAAACGGTCGAATCAAGGTGAACTACTACGGCTACTACAAACACCTAGAGATGATTCAGTCTGGCGTAGCCAAAATTGGAGCGGCAAAACTTTGGTACTCGAAATCTACTAAGACTTACTACTTGTTGGTAAGTCTGGAGGTGGAAGTGCCTGAGTTAGTCCCAGCAGATATTAACCGAGTCATGGGGGTGGATGTGGGACAGCGATACATTGCTGTTGCCGCATCCACAAGGAACAAGACTCAGTTTTTCAGTGGCAAAGAGGTGAGACACAAAGCTTCTCGTTATGTCAAAGCGAGAAAGTCTTTGCAGCGTAAAGGCACCCGTAGCGCAACTCGTAAATTAGTTGCTTTATCTGGGCGGGAGAGACGGTTTATCGCTGATACCAATCACTGTATTGCCAAACAAGTTGTAACACCAGGTTCCTTAATTGGATTGGAGAATCTAACCCACATTCGAGAACGGACAAAGCCAATAAAAAAAGGCAAGAAATCGTCCAAGAAACAGCGTATAGCTAACAGCAACAAAGCTCGTTGGTCATTTGCAGAGCTACATAGCTTCATTGACTACAAAGCTGTATTGTCTGGAAGTTTGGCTGTGAAAGTAGATGCTCATTACACTTCCCAGGCTTGTCCGTGTTGCGGTCGCACATCCAAGGAAAATAGACCAAATAAAGGTCTAACTTTTGTGTGCCAGTCGTGCGGTTATACTCTCCATGCTGATTTGATTGGTGCTAGAAATGTTGCACTTAGAGTGTTGCTCTCTCGGCAAGACTGGGAGAGTACGGGGCGTTTTTCAGTCGTCCCTGATGCGTCGTCGGATGAAGGCAAAGCCGAACGCCTTTCTAGGTATTCGGAACTGCGCTGGACGACAGATGCAATCTCCACCCGATAGCGAAACGGAGCCGTCAGGTGAAGTGTAGCAGGGTGGAGTCGTGGAAATGTTAGCCGAATCCAACCGCAAACACCAATGACAACGAAAGAAATTACCCTCACTGCTACATCAGGTGGCTACATCGGAGGCAACAAAGCCCAATTTTCCCTCAATGGTACCGAAATTGGCTCGGGCAACGACAGTCGAGGGATGAATGCAGCCGTATTCGACCCAGCCACGGGCAGGGTACTATTCTCGACCCATTTTGATATCGCGCTGGGCAACAGCCACCTTCTAGCCAACTTCATCGACACTCTCCCAGAAGGAACCCTCGTCGCCATTGCGGTCAAAGGCGATGGGGGGGGTTTGACCGACTCGGCCCGAAGCGCCCTAAAATCTCTCGGCAGCACTCTCATTGACCAACTCCAGCCCTATCAATCCTACGCTCTCATCGGCTTCAAACAACGTCCCGGTCAACCGGCTTGCGAGTCCCTCGATTGGTTAGAAACTCGCGCGAGCTATACCTTTGAGGCGGAAATCCATCCTACCGAAGACCTTTTGGAGATCGAAGTTTTCTCCCAACCCTCAACGGTGGAAGCGAACTACAGCGTTGGAGGAGGAAAGGCGGCAATTCAACTCAACGGCAACCTCCTCACCCCAGAAGGAGGATATGGTTCGGGTTGGAATGTCATCGTTTTCGATCGCGCCGACGGACAAGTGAAGCGTTCGGGCTGTTATACTCCGTGGAATCCCGCTGAGGTGGAGGAATTGGTTCAACTTCTCCAAGATTTGGAAGCTGAAGAAATTGTGGCGATCGCGACCCAAGATTATACAGGAGTCAATGTCGATGAGAGGGTGAAAGCAGCTTGTGCGTCTATGGGTTCGACGGCAATCTCCAGGCTGGTTTACGGAGGCAGTTGGGCGATGGTGGGGTATCGAGGGGCAACGCCGGGACAAGCTGTGGAAAATCTCGACAGTATTAACCCCTATTTGCCTTTATTTGGTTATTCCAGCTTTAGGGGAGAGGGCGTTCGGATCAAATATTGGAGCGAGAATGGGGTTCCTTTAAATAAAGACTTAAGGCCAGAGCAAAAGCTAGAAGTCAATGGTGCTAGTTCGTATTTTGCCTATGACGATGCTGTGAGTATCGAAGACGACTGCGCCCTAATCGGCGATCGCGCTCGGGGTAATGTCTATGTATATCGCCGACACAACGGTCGGTGGCAGTCCCAACAACAGCTTAAACCCCAAGGTCAGTCCGGGAGCTACTTTGGCTACTCGGTCGCTCTGGGGGGCGACTGGGCAATGGTGGGACAGCATTATGCGAAGGCTTCCAGGCAGGAAAAGGCGGGTGCGGCTCATTTATATCGGTTAAAAGACGGTCAGTGGCAGCATTCCCAAATGCTACAACCCTCGGATTTGAAAGGAAACGACTCTTTTGGCAAGTCGGTGGCGGTTGAGGGAGAAATGGCGATCGCGGGCGCGCCTGGAGTTTCAGTTGGGGGAAAGGCGAATTGCGGTGCTGCCTATGTTTTTCAACTGGAAAACGACCAATGGGTACAACGGGCTAAGTTGCAACCCGAAGAGTTGGGGGAAGGCGATCGCTTCGGCTATCGGGTGAGTCTTCACGGTAATATCGTCTTGGTGGGAGCCTGGGGGAGCAATGAGGCTGGCCAACCAGAGTGCGGTGCTGCCTATATCTTCCACTTAGAGAACGGTCAGTGGCGGCAGCAGAAGCTTCAACCCCCGGACTTAGGAGGGGGCGAGCGCTTTGGTTCTTCGGTTGCTGTGGCTGAAAATTGGGCAATTGTGGGGGCAGATGGCACCGATAGTCCGGGTCAAGAGGAGTGCGGCGCTGCCTATGTTTTTCAATGGCAAGACGAAACGTGGCAGTTCTTTGGGAAGTTACAAGCTAGCGATGGCCAAGAGAGCGATCGCTTTGGCGCTTCGGTGGGGATCGCTGGCGATGTGGTAGTTGTGGGAGCCTGCGCTGCTGATGCGGGGGGTAAGATGAATTGCGGTGCTGTTTATCTGTTTCAGCGGGTTGACGGTCAATGGGAGCAACAACAGAAGCTCCAACCTGCCGAATTGCCTGCAAGGGGGTGGTGGGGCTATAGCGCTGCCTTTGACGGCAAACGGGCAATTTTGGGCGGCTATGGCTATGATTTGAACGTTCCTAAAGCGGGTTTTGCTTATATTTGCTCCATCGCTAGCAGTAAGGCCGTTCCCGCCATTACTCCGCGATTTAGCGCCGTTTAATGACACTTTTGCAAATGGGGAAAGTTCGCGATCGCCTATCCCCTTGCTTTACTGAAGCGCGCTCCGATATGATTCAACACAGATTAGACGGGTCGGGCAACGTTTGACACTCGCCGCCCGCCGCCCTTTAACTTCTAAGAGCGCTCTTAACATAAGTCCCGCGCTGTATGCGTAGCATTTCTAGTCGGGATACATGGAGTCTCGCCGCTTGCTGAGTGGGGTTCGATGCCCCCGAAGCAAGCATTTACATGGGGGGATCGCGATCGCGGCACGCCAAAACCAAATCCACTTTTTAATGTTTTCGCGCCTAAGTTTAACAAGATTTTTAATTTTACTTCGGGGTCTATTGAACCCCAATCCCAGTCAATTAGCAAATAATGCAAAGCACGATGACTAAACCTATAACCCTTGAGGTCGCATCTGTCGGCTATACCAGTCGCGATCGCTTCGGCATCCCTGTCGAGGCTACCATTTGCAAAGATGGCGAATCGATTTTTGACGACTTCCCATTTGAAGAAGGACTGGCTGTTGCTGTCTTCGATGAGTCAAGCGGCGAAGTTGTGGAGCGCAAAATATTTAATACGGCGGGAACGGGTTGGACTCAAGAGCAAGTTGACGAACAAGTCGCTGCCTTTGCTCAATTGATTGATGCTCTTCCTTTGGGTCGGATCGTCGCGATCGCTGTTAAGGGAGGAGCGGTTCGCAATTGGGGAGAAACTTTGACAGAAACGGCAAGCAGTGCTTGTACTTCGCTGGGAATGAAGGGAGGAAGCCAAATCGCTGTATCCCAGTCCTGGGCAGCCATTGGCATGAAGGGAGAGCCTCCAGGAACGGCCACCGAAAGCGGACCGTCCTACGAGTGGAAGGATAGCTGTTCTCGAACCGTAGAGTTGGCACAAATACCGCGATCGCAACCGAAAATGTCGAGTCCCCAACAGTTTTTTAGGACTGGGGGGTATCGGGTCTCTCTCGAAGGCGATCGCATTATAACGGGGTTTGTCGGCTCGAAGGAAGCTTTCTTTGCCTTCCAATTGGAACATGGCTGGTGGCAAATGCAGCCTCTCCAAATTGCCGACGTTGCTCCTCAAACTGCGGGGGTAACGGGGATGACGATGAGTGGCGATCGCGCTTTGGTGGGAACCCACCGCTCCTCAACCGCACCAGGGGAAAATTCGATGCCCAGCGAGGTGTTTGCTTGGCGCTGGCAAGACGGCAAGTGGCAACAGGTTCAAAAACTTCAAAACCCCTCGTTACAGCCCTCAAACGGGCAAGAAGCGGCGGTAGTCATGAATCGAGACTGGGCGATCGTTACCTTCACAAGCCCAACTTTCCCCCCCAAACAAACGACTCCTGGAGAGGGGACTGCTTGGATTTTTAAATATTCGGATAACGACGGGTGGGAGCAAAAACAAGAGCTGGGTCAATCTTATATCAGCGCGGCGATGGACGGCAGTTGGGCATTCTTGACAAGTGCAGAATTTTCCCAAGGCATTGCGACGGGGAAAACTGAAATATTCAAGCGACAAGATGGACAATGGCAGCGCCAGCAAGAACAATTGCCTTACAAAACCAGCGCCTTTGGGAACTTAAACAACCGCTTGGTGGATATCAGCGGCAATTGGGCGATAATTCTTCATTTAGACGAGTCGAAGCGTGTCTGTCTGCTCCATTTGGAAGGCGGTCAGTGGGTTGTTAAACAGACATTAGAGGGGGGTGATTTCAGCGCTGTTGCCATTGATGGCGATCGGGCTATTGTGGGGATTTCTAATGTCCAAAAATATCGCGCCCGCGCCGATGTTTACCGGTTGAGTGAGGGTCAGTGGCAGTGGCGAAAGAGGCTCGAAACGGAGACTCCTAATCGTCGAATTGTCGATGTCGATCTTAGCGGTAATGTTGCCGCGATCGGGATGGGTTCAAATCAACGGGGAATTTATATGTTTGATCTCAGCGATGTTTGAGGGTAATGAATAAGCACCTCAACAAAATCTTTTTACACCTCTTCCTCTCGAAAACGCGGTATACCAAGGCATTGAATATATCAGAATAGGTAATTAATTGTGAACAGATACTTAATGGATAGTGAACAATGAACAATTAAGCACCTCAACAAAATCTTTTACACGCCTGTTGCTTCCGTAAACACAGTATATCAGGGCTTTGAGCATATCGAGATGGGTAATTAATTGTGAACGGGTACTTACCTCTCCTTAAAAGAAGAGGATTGAAATTAAGGAAAATCTACGATCGATACGGACAACTCACGGCAATTAGGAGAGGAGCAGGTCAAATTAGCAGAACGGATGTACGCTTGACAGATATAGATATCAATGACAGATAGCTCAGAAGAAAAGATTCGACCGGAACTTCCCCCCCTGGCTAATTTGCGAAAACCTTACTGGGAGAGACTTCTAGCTATTTTTGAAGTCGCTCTACGCTCGTTCAATCTCGGGCGAAGCTTAATTGGAGCGTGCGAGTGAGCCGATCGCACCTATAATTTAACGATAGCGCGATCGCTACTTCGGTTTAAGAGCTTACATGGGTACACTTACTTGAACCCCGATCGCTGTATGCTACATCAGACAAGGTTTTGAGACGCATTTTAGTACATTTGAACGAGGGAAATTCCGTTCTAAGGGAAACGAAGCGACTATTGGTCATTGGTCTTTTGTAAGCGATCGGGCATTGGGCATTGGGCATCGGGCATCGGGTATAGATAGGGATTGCTGAATGTAGTGTTGTGATGAGCAGGGGAAGCAGGGGAAGCAGGGGAAGCAGTGCAATAACTTTGATGAAAAATTCCCCCCGCCCTCGAAGATTTAAGCAACCCTAATACACCGCGATCGCGCATTGATTCATAGAGTTTCAGCTTTGTGCAGCAAGCTCTAAATATTCACCGACCGCAAGTACGCGCTGATTGCTGCCTCAGTCGCCAGTAGAGTGTGAAGCGCGAAGCATAACACGCCATGTCCAGTATTCTCTGAAAGAAGGAAAGTCTGCCAAAAGACAAGAATATGTCCGTAATTTCCATGAACCTCGATGTCTAGTATTATTTGAAAGAAGGAAAGTCGGTCAAAAGACGAAAATAGGCCCGTAATTTCTATGAACCTCGATTGTCTGCTCGACATTATTGACCGCCAGCTCATTGAGAGCCGAAATCATCCCCTGAGTTCCACAGAAATGCTCGTTCTACGCGGCATTTGGCAGTATAAAACGTATAATCAAATCGCGATGGACGCTGGTTATAGTCCGGGCTATTTCACCAACGTGGTTGCTCCAGAGTTGCTCGGGCGACTCTCCACGCTAGTCGGTCAGCGCGTCACTAAAAAAAACTGTCGGGCGCTGCTGGAGTCCTCTCTTACTGCCCCAGTACCTCCCGATACCAAACTCGCGAAGTCAGAACCGGCAGAGTTCCCCTGTGAGGTTAACTCGGAACCTTCGCCGGGATACCCGAGCGGATCGATTCCCCTCCACTCGCCCTTTTACCTCGAACGCTCTTTGGTGGAGGAGCAAGTGTATCGGGAGATCGAGAAACCGGGAGCGCTCGTTCGGATTAAAGCCCCTCGAGAAATGGGCAAAACCTCACTGTTGCTGAGAATTCTCGACCATGCTAACCGTCAAGGCTACTATACCGTTAGCCTGAACCTCGAACAAGGCGATCGCGAAATTTTAAGCGATTTAAACCTATTTTTGCGCTGGTTGTGCGCCAACATCGCTCGCCAGCTTCAGCGCAAACCGATGTTAGATGAGTATTGGGATGAAGACTTGGGCAGTAAAATTAGCTGTACGCTTTATTTCCAAGACCACATACTCGAGGCGATCGATACTCCTGTCATTTTGGCATTGGATGAGGTACAGCACATTTTCGAGTATCCCTCCGTCGCCAAAGATTTTTTACCTTTATTGCGATCCTGGTACGAAGAAGCCAAAAGACTACCCATTTGGCAAAAGTTGCGCTTGGTGGTGGTTCACTCAACTGAAATTTACGTTCCTCTCGAGCTGAATCAGTCTCCTTTTAATGTGGGTTTGCCTGTTGAGTTGGATAGTTTCAGCTTCCAGGAGGTGCAGCAGTTAGCCCAACGCTACGGACTCGACTGGACCGAGACGGAGGAAACCAGACAATTCTTGGCAATGGTGGGAGGACATCCGGCGCTGGTTCACCTGGCACTGTATCGTCTAAGTCGGGGGGAGATAACGCTGTCTCAACTGCTAAAAATGGCTTCCACTGTTACGGGAATTTATCGCAATCATTTGCAGCGTCATTGGGCGACGTTGGAAGAAAAGCCCGAACTCGTACAGACTCTCGATCTCGTTCTCGCTGCGTCCGAACCGGTAGCCTTGAATCCCATTGTCGCTCACAAGTTGTGTAGTATGGGGTTGATTAAGCGGTCGGGAGATGGCGCGATCGCGGCTTGTGAGTTGTATCGGCAGTTTTTTAGGAAAATCAGCGACTCGTAAACGAAGAAGTTTTAGACCCAACCATCAATTCTTAATGCTTAATTATTAATTATTAATTAATAAAGATACCATCTACTCCTTGTTGCTTCAGAGCCTTGAGGAGGCAGTTTGTTGCGTTTTTTGGGGCTGGATTCGCGCTCAGCGGGGTCTGGAATTTACGGACGTAAAACTTATCTGAAATCTTAGAATAGTTGCTACACGCGATTGACGGGGAGCAGTCATACCCTGCGTCGACGAAAGACGCACCTGGTAGCTGACCGAGGGGAGACAGGGGGATGAGGGGAAATATCTGTGGCATTTTTTGAGGGATTTCATATTAGAACAATGGCTGAGTAGGAACAAGAATTGGACTGAATACTGAGTATGTATGAGTTTTTACATGAGTTTTTACATGAGTTTTGATATGAGTTTTATGAGATTGAGTATTTCAGAGTCTAGCTAGTATCAGAATAACACAATAGTAAGTGGGTAGACGTAATTATCCGTAAAATAGCGGTTGAGATTTAAAACCGTAAAACTCTTTTTAGAGATGGTTTTAAAATTCAACTTCGGCTCCTCAGCTTTAACGTTTATTTATATCTATCTACTTATTTTCAATATCTTTTACTTGCCCTTGTCTACACCGATACAGGCGATGAGCCTCTGTGTAAATGTGAGTTCGCTTACCCATTCAGAAACTATGTTAGATTCTCAATCAGTTACCACCTCGTTTCAGTGGAGTTGCTCTGAAGATTTGGAGAAAGAGTTTTGGCAGCAATGGCAGCAGCATCACAATACTCTTTACCTTTGCTGTATTAAGTGGATGGGAGGGAATTCTCTTGATGCTGAAGATGCACTTTCTCGATCGATGCTCAAAGCCTGGGAGAAGGTACAAAAGTTTTCGGGGAAAATCAATAATTTTAAGGCGTGGCTGATACGCTTAACTCACAATCTTTGTATCGATATTCATCGAGAGCGCAGTCGGGTAGCGAATCGGGTCGAGGATATAGAGGGTTACGCTTGTGACGAACAAGTAGGATTGCTAAGGAGTGAGGATACGCCAGAAAGTCTCATAGAGAATGACGAGAAAAAGGCTGTGATTCGCCGTGCCATTGAGAACTTACCCCCCAGGTTGCGGGAGACATTTATTTTACACTTTTATCGGGAATTATCTTATCAAGAGATTGCCGAACAGCAAGGGATTTCGTACCAGAATGTCTGCAAGCGCATGTCCCAGGCGCGGAAGATTTTGCGTGAGGAATTGAGGGGATATTTTATTGGGGAGGATGAGACTGATTCGGAGGAACCAGAAGTATCGACGGCGACAGAGTTTGCAGTTGGTGAAATTTCTCAGGAAAATGGGGAAGTTGAACCAATTGCGGAAGAGACGGTGAGTTTATCTGATACCAAGTTGCATTCGGGAGGAGTACGTTCGCATTCGACTTGTCCCCGTACTCTCGTGTCTCCGCATTTTGTTTTACGACTATCCTTAAGTGTTGCTGCGCATGAAGGGGTGGAGGAAGCAGAGACTGTTGTTGAAGAAGCGATGGAGGATTTATCTTATCGAGAGATTGCCCGACAGCAGGAGATTTCGTACCAGAACGTTGACCAGAGGCGGAAGATTCCGCGTGAGGGTTGAGGAAATATTTTATTAAGTATTTTCTCAAAATCAGTTCTCTATCTTGATATAGTCAAAAACTTAATATACCGTGTTCGCGAGAGTAAGAGTTCTGTAAAAGATTTTGTTGAGATGCTTAGGGAAGATCGTACTGAATCCGATCGGGAGGCTAAGTTAACCTCGACGGTAATAGAGTCGGCAATTAGAGAGATTTCGCAAGGCAATGAGAGAGTTGAAGCAGCTTTGGGAGAAACTGTGAGTTTGTCTAAGGCAATAGACGCGGCAACAGAATTAAGTCGGAAAAGTTACGAGGATTTTGGGCTTCACTCTCCTCATTTGTACTGTATTTACAGTTTCCAATTTTTCATCAGAAATCTGTCAAGCGCAATCGGTCTTGTTTTTTGAGTAAAAATTCAGGAACTGATAACTGGAATCGTCTTTAAGATGTATGACCCAATCATGCAATTAAACATTTTGAGGTAAACTATGGACTGCGAAAAATTTGACAAGGTTATTGACTCTGCCTTCGGTAACTACGGTCCATTTGGTGTAAATGTACAGCTTCTATCAGTAACGGATAAGAAAACGCCAATTCCTCCTGGCAATTGGTATTCAGTTATGCTAGAAGTCGAATCCATTACTGCTAAACCTGCTCCTCATGTAGATATCTGGCAGTACGGTGGTTTAATCACTCACGAATCTGGACCTGTCCCACTGGGGATGCGACCTATTGAAAAAGACAAACTTATCGGATGCGGTGAAGCAGCCAAAAAACTTCCCCCTGATTTTCCCTTAGACAAAGCTTCGGGGGAACTATCGTGGGTTTTATCTCCGTCAGTTGATGAGCCGTTATATCACTTCCATTACGGCGAAAAATCACATAGTGTGGGAGCCTATTTCGGAAAGTTAAAGAATTAGTATAAGGAGAAAAAGACCGTGGGATCAGAAAATGGTATTATTCTAAACAGCCATTTCGACAATAAGATGGCTGTCAACGGAGAACTTGGTTGGTTGATTCGGGAATTTAATGCCTCGACAGGCTACACTTGGCGCTTTACACCAGACAATTCAGGTGTTTACGAGCTAGTTGAAGAAATTGCTCTTCATCCCTCTACTGAAGAATCAGGAGTTCCCGGTAAGATTATGTGGAAATTCAAGGGAGTAAAAGCTGGTAATGGCTCCATTTTGTTGGAACTTTATCCACCCGATGATACCTCTTCTGTTGAAAGCACGACTATTGCTGTCACAGTGAAGTAAGTGCAATAGCGCAAGTGATGCTGCAAGCAAATCACGACTCTTGTAGCCAATCTCGTCGGTTGGGTTTTATTGCCTAAACCCAACCTCATCTCTTCCTTTCATGTCATTAAATTAAAGATTTGGAGGTAAACTATGGACTGCGAAAAATTTGACGAGGTTATTGAACTTGCCTTCAATAACTACGGTCCACTTAGTGTAAATGTACAGCTTTTATCAGTAACGGATAAGAAAACGCCAACTCCTCCTGGCGATTGGTATTCAGTTACGCTAGAAGTCGAACCCGTTGTTTCTGAACCTCATCCTCGTGCAGATACCTGGTACTACGGTGGTTTAATGATTTGCAGAACTGAACCTGCCCCACTGGGAATCCGACCTATAGAAAAAGACCAACTTATTGGATGCAGTGAAGCAGTCAAAAAACTTCCCTCTAATTTTCCCTTAGACAAAGCTTCGGTGGAACTCTCGTGGGTTTTATCTCCGTCAGTTGATGAGCCATTATATCACTTCCATTACAGCAATAAATCACATAGTGTGGGAGCCTATTCCGGAGAGGTAAAGAATTAGTTCAAGGAGAAAAAGACCGTGGGATCGGACAGACCTATGGTTGGCGATCGCGAATCTCTTAGGGCGGGCAACAGTAAACTTGACCCATAAATTTGTCAAAGATTCCCCTTTTACCTTGCCCAATCACTGATTCTTCAAGTTGTTATACAAAGTGCAAGCAACAATGATACAATTAGATGAGGCGATCGCAAAATCGAGCTGACCTAGGAGAGCCAGTCTATCCTTGTGTTTTCCAACACTTAAATAGGATGTTTGAGATTATCTGCCAAACGTTGAAAAGAGAGAATTGATTTGAAAACGGGTTCATTGACAGTTGTGGGTACGGGGATTCAACTGGTGAGTCATCTGACCTTGGGGGCAAAAGCTTGGATAGAGCAAGCGGATAAGGTTTTATTTGCTTTAGCCGATCCAGTAACAGCCAAATGGGTCCAAGAATTAAATGACACAGCAGAAGCCTTGCCCTATAGTACGCATAACCAGCGACGTAGAGATACCTATCGGGAAATGACCGAAAGAATGTTGACAGAAGTTCGTAAAGGCTTGAATGTCTGTGCCGTTTTTTACGGTCATCCAGGGGTATTTGCCGACTCTACCCACGCAGCTATTAAACAGGCAATAGCAGAAGGGTTCAGAGCGCAAATGCTACCGGGGATTTCTGCCGAAGATTGCTTATTTGTCGATCTGGGTGTCGATCCGGGAAAAAATGGATGCCAGAGTTTTGAAGCAACAGACTTTCTGATTCGACACCGCAAATTTGACCCCACTAGCATATTGATTTTGTGGCAAATTGCAATGGTGGGTAATTTGGGTTTTTACGAACCAGGAGGTTGCGTACAAGGACTCACCATCCTAGCTGAGGTTTTAGGGAAAGATTATGGTGCTGACCACGAAGTAATCGTTTACGAAGCAGCAGTGTATTCTACCGTCTGCGAACCGGTTATTCAGCGCGTTCGGTTGTCTGAGCTGCCAGCAAGTAAGATTACTCAGGTTTCGACGTTGTATGTACCCCCTCAAACTTTAGCACCTGTGGATAAGGAAATGATGGTACGTTTAGGGATATGATGAGAAACGACAGAAGAGAAGGGCAAATAATGGAGTGTCATCAACCCACTGTGTCCGATCGAAAAAGAGCGATCGCGCAGAACCCCGAAAAGGCTAAAACCTTAGCTCATCAAGGCGAGAGTTATCGGCTCGCGGGAGATTTTGAAACTGCTCTAGTCCATTTCAACCGCGCTGTGGAGCTAAATAGTAACGACCCCTGGACTCTCGCTCACAGGGGAGAAATTTACTATCGGCTGCAACGCTATGAAGAGGCGCGAGCAGACTTTGACCGCGCGATCGCATTAAACCCCGACTACACTTGGGCGCTTGCTCATCGAGGGGTAACCTATCGCTTTTTGGGAGAGGCTTACTGGACAATGGCCCTGGCTGATTTGACGCGAGCAATTGAGCTGAAGCCAGATTATGTTTGGGCAATCGCCTATCGCTGTCGCGTCTATGAGCTGATGAAATGTTACAAAGAAGCCTTGGTTGATTGTGACCGCGCGATGATTTTTGACAAAACCATATTTGTGAAAAATTGGCAAATCGAGAGAGGGTTAATCCTGTGCTACGACGGTCAATATGCCGAGGTCATCGCCTGTTGCCAGCAGAGGTTGCAGCAAGCTCCCGACGACACGACGGCATTGTACTGCATAGCAGTAGCGAAGGCACGCTGGCAAGGACTAAACTCAGCCAAAAAAGAAATCGAGCGATCGCGGGCTGCATTACTTTCTCAATGGGAGACAGGAGACCGAGGAGATATTCTCTACCGACTCAGTGGTTTAGCGAGTTTGGAAGGAAATTGCGAACAAGCATGGCAATATTTGCGAGAAGCGATCCCGATTAATGACGAAGCCATTGAGTTAGTCGGTCACGATCCAGCTTGGACAGGCTGGCGGCATCACCCGAAAACCAAGGAATTACTAAATAAATAACACTCAAGGAGAAATTTTTATGCAGATGAAACAAGAACATTGGGCAGAGGCTCAACGAGCAGAAACCCTGCGCTTGTCTGGTGCCTACGAACAGGCGATCGAAATTTTTGAACAACTCCGAGAAGAATATTCATGTAATGCTTGGGTTAATGCTCATTTAGGAACAACTTATTGCCAGTTGATGGATTATGGAAATGCTGAAAAGTACTTGACTACAGCAGTTATCAGAGCAGTTAACAAGAATAACGACAAATATCTTTGGGCCTATGCACAGTTAGCTGAAACCTGCCGTTTACGGGCAATTACGGAACATAGCCAGGACTGCAAAAATGAATATATTGAGAATGCCATAAATTATTTTAAAATCGCACTTAATATAGAAGATTGTTGCAAAACCAAACTCAGTACCAAAGAACTAAAGAAAAGCAACTACGCCTGGGCATTAGCTCACTTAGGGGCAACGTATCGCCTGAAGCTAACAGACATTTTACCGCAACTCCATAGCGATACAGATTGGGTAAGCTCCGCCAACGAAAAAGAGCCTCAAAATACACTTGAAGGTATAAAAAAAGATGCTTTAAAGTGCCTCAACAAAGCCATTGAACTTATTCCTACATATACTTGGGCCTGGGGTATGCGAGCAACAATTTATAGATTGGTTCAAAACTACGAGAATTCATTATGGGATTTGGCTGTTGAGACTGTAATAACTCCGGAGATTGAGATTTTACAGCACTCCTCTTCTCCTATTCCTTTCTTAGAAAGTAAAAGAGTTGCTCTTTACGAACATGGATTTTTGTATTTTTATTTAACGAAACAAGAACGCGGAAAGCAGAAAGAACGAAACTATGTTAGAGCGATTGCTCATTTTCAAAAAGCCCTAATCCTTAAGCCAGGCGACCTAATAGCCCAGCTTATGCTTATAATAATTGAAGGCAGTAGACAGAAAGACAAACAAGGCGGACACCTAACAGAACAAGAAATTAATCAGATACTAAAAAGGCTCGATAGCTTATCTAAAGACACATGGTCAGATATGCTAAAGATATGTAGAAAAATATTATTTTGCCAAATTCAACTCGGACAAATTACTAAGAAGGACTTAACTGACATCAAAGAGGATGCAGGAGAAGATCATCCATTAGTGAAGTATATTTTAAAAGAAAAGCCTGATTCAAAAGAAGTTGATAAAAATCCACAATTGTGGCTATGGGAAAACTTGGCTCTGACGCAGACCGGCAGCAGTGTTCTTTGTCTGTTTAGCGACTTGAGCGTTCTTCTGAATGAAAGACATGAGATTGGTACACCAGAGCCTTATCGAAGGCTGGCTAAGATAATCAATCCTAGCTACACCATAGAAAGGCTTTATCAAACTCCAGTACTTAAGGAAGATCAACGGAAGCAGATATTTCAAAATTTAGGTTTTCTACCCGGAGGATAGCTACGTAAAATGAGTTCTCAAGCCCTTGATTTGAAGCAATTGACTAAAATAAACAACAATTTGACATTCTTTATCGTTCACAATATTGAAGATTAGGAGGATATCTCATGAGTAAACTATTCAAGCTATTAACGGATTTGGCACTCGATACTAATAAACAAAGTGTTTTCATCAATAACCCCAACTTGTTAATGGACGAGGTAGGTTTATCAGCAACAGATCGAACTGTAATGATGAGCAAAGAAAGTGCTAAGATCGCAGCACACTTTGCAGATGAACAAACCCCACTTACTCTTACTCTGGGCGATCCTGGACCTGACCCCTTGCCAGATCCAGACCCCTTTCCTCCCTCTGTGCCGGAGTAACCCGAACTCAACCCTGACGATAGCCTAACGTTGTAATCGAATCCTCTGTACATTTCCACACTTTAGAAAGTAGGTGATACTTAATATGTTAAAACCGCACTTGCTGCGGTTTCTTCTTATAAAAACTTCTTGAGGGAAGGTAAGTATGCACCATTTATCAGGTTACGAAGTTGGTAAAAAGCTGCATGAGAGCAATAACTCTCTAGTTTATCGCGGACATCGGCAGGCAGATGGACAACCTGTCATCCTGAAAATGCTCAAGCAGGCTTATCCTTCCCCAGAAAAAATTGCTTGGTTCAAGCGGGAGTATGAAACCACGCAAAGTATTGACTTACCAGGTGTAATCGATGTTTATAGCCTAGACAACTTAGAAAATCGCTGGTTCATTATCTTAGAAGACTTTGGTGGTGAATCTCTCAATCGCATCGTTCCCAAGCAGAAATTTACCATCACTGAGTTTCTCCACCTAGCGGTCGAAATTACTGACATTCTCGGTCAGGTGCATCAACGACAAATTATTCATAAAGATATTAACCCATCAAATATCATCTTAAATCGGAAAACAGGAACACTGAAACTTATTGATTTTGGAATCTCCACAACACTCTCACAAGAAAATCAAACCTTTCGAAGTCCAAATGTATTAGAAGGAACATTAGCTTATATCTCTCCAGAGCAAACCGGTCGCATGAATCGAGCAATCGATTACCGTACTGATTTTTATTCTCTAGGGATGACTTTTTATGAATTACTAACGGGACAGTTACCCTTCCCCATCAATGATGCCTTGGAATTGGTACATTGTCATATTGCTAAACAACCTACACCACCACACGAACTCAACTCAGAAATTCCACCAATTCTTTCGGCACTTGTGTTGAAGTTGATAGCGAAAAATTCTGAGGGGCGTTATTCCTCAGCATATAAAATCAAGCTGGATTTACAAGAATGCCTCAGGCAATGGCAAAGCACGAAGCAAATTAATTCTTTCCCGATCAATCGCCACAATATTTCTGACCGATTCCAAATTTCGCAAAAACTGTATGGACGAGAACAGGAAATTTCTGCTTTATTAGCTGTGTTCGACCGCGTTAGCCAAGGTGCCAGTGAAATGATGCTGGTTTCTGGTTATTCCGGCATTGGCAAGTCGGTCTTAATCCAAGAAATATATAAGCCCTTAACTGTCCAACATGGCTATTTTATTTCAGGTAAGTTCGACCAGATTCAGCGAGATATTCCCTACGCATCCCTAATACAGGCGTTTCGTTCGTTAGTACAGCAATTACTAACAGAAAGTGAGGCAAAGATTAACCATTGGAGAGAGAGACTGCAAGCAGAACTAGGGGAAACTGGACGAGTAATTACTGATGTTATTCCTGAAGTAGAACTAATTATCGGTTCCCAACCCTCCTTACCAGAACTTCCTCCAGCAGAACTACGAAATCGCTTTAATCTGGTTTTTCAAAAATTTATTCAGGTATTTACTCAACCCGAACATCCATTAGTTATTTTCTTAGATGACTTACAGTGGGCAGATAGAGCTTCCTTAGAATTAATTCAACTGCTGATGACAGCAGATAATAATCAATATCTTTTTCTGATTGGAGCATATCGGGACAATGAAGTTAGTGAAGCGCATCCGCTAATTCAGTGTTTGGAGACTATTGAGCAAGCAAAAGCAACGACAATTAATAGAATCTTCCTGAAACCCTTAGCTTTAACCGACATTACTCAACTTATAGCCGATACGCTTTTTGTCGAGTTAGCAACGGCTCAACCGCTTGCCCAACTGATACGAGAAAAAACAGGAGGGAATCCGTTTTTTACCAATGAATTCTTAAAATCTTTATATTCTGAAGGCTGGGTGCATTTTAACTATGAAGCTCAGAAATGGCAGTGGGATTTAGCACAAATTAAAGCCCAACCTCTTACAGATAATGTTTTGGAGTTAACGATTAAAAATGCAAAGAAAATACCAAAAGAAACTCGCAAGCTATTAAAATTAGCAGCTTGTGTAGGAAACCAATTTGATTTAAAAACCCTGGCGATTGTATCTAAAAAATCTCTACAGGAAACTGCACAAGATTTACGAGCAGCACTGCAATCCAGTCTAATTGTGCCCCTGAGTTCTGCTTATCAGTTAGCAGAACTTGATGTAGTAGGTTTGTCCGATGGGTTAGTTGTAGAATATAAATTTGCTCACGACCGTATTCAGCAAGCCGTTTATTCCCTCATTCCCAAAGTAGATACAAAGGCAGTCCATTTGCGGGTAGGCAGGCTGTTATTAGAAAATACATCATCTGAAGAATTTGAACAGAAGCTATTTGAAATTGTCAACCACTTAAACGAAAGTCGGGAACTAATCGAGCAACAAATTGAGCGAGATAAATTAGCTCGATTGAATTTGCGGGCGGGGAAAAAAGCTAAATCTTCAGCCGCTCATCAAACTGCTTTCAATTATCTCCAGATTGGTCTAACTTTATTAAGTGAAGAGGGTTGGTCGCAGCAATATAAGCTAGCATTGGATTTATATGTAGAGGCAGCAGAAGCAGCTTACACAATTGCTGACTATGATGAAATGAAGTGCTTAACGCAAGTCGTTTTGCAAAAAGCTCAAACGCTTTTAGACAAGGTTAAAGTCTATGAAGTCAAAATGCAAGCCTATTGCGCTCAAATTAAGTTCACAGAAGCAATCGAAACAGGTTTGGACTTGCTGAAATTGCTTGGAGTCGAATTACCAGAACAGCCGAACCAATCCGATCTGACGCGAGAGATGGAGCAAGTAGAATCTGCATTACTAGGAAGAAAACCTCAAGAGCTAACTAATCTACCGCTCATGAGCGATCCTCATAAATTATCAGCAATGCGGATTATGAGCTACTTGTTTAGTCCTGCATACGTAGCGAGTAATCAATTGAGTTTAGTCATTTGGTGCAGGCAGGTTAATTTGTCGATTCAGTACGGGCAATCTATTGACTCCGCGTGTCCGTATGTAGGCTATGGGTTGATTCTATGCTTAGCAGGAAAACTTGAGACTGGCTATCAGTTTGGCCAACTGGCTTTAAAGTTAATAGAACAATTTAAGAATGAAATATTTAAAGCGAGAACTTACGCTATTTATAAGCTTCTAATTAAGCATTGGAACGATCCTCTCAAAGATACATCGTCTTTTTGTATGGAAGCTTATCAAAGTGGTCTAGAAACCGGAGATCTTGAATTTGCAGCTAGTATTAGGGTTACCCATGCTTATGCTTTGTACCTAAGCGGAATAGAACTCATGGAGGCTAAAAAAGAGGTTTCTAGAGCGATTGCAGCTACAATTCAAACGCAACAGGACGCTTACCTCCATTGGACTCAAACCTATATGCAGGCGATCCTGAACTTAATGGGACAAGCAGAAAATTCCTGCCGTTTGATTGGCGAAGCATACGACGAAGAAAAGATGATACCCATTCATCTGGAAGGTGGCGATCGCACGGCGATGATGCACGCTTATTCCCACAAACTGCCCCTCTGCTATCTTTTTGGTGAATTTCAGCAAGCTGTGGAGAATGCAGACTGCTTTGAAGAATACTCTGCTAATGCCGGTTCTTCGTTTATTCTTCCGACGGCTTATTTGTACGATATGTTGACTCGACTGGCACTATATCCTCGCGCCTCTGAGACGGAAAAAGCAGAGATATTGACCAAGGTTGCAGAAAAACAGGAAAAAATGGAACTCTGGGCCCATCATGCCCCCATGAACTTTCTGCACAAGTTTCATTTAGTCGAGGCGGAACGGAACAGAATTTTAGGCAACGATAGTGAAGCCAGAGAAGACTACGACCGCGCCATTGCCCTAGCCCACGAAAATGAATATCTCAACGAAGAAGCCCTAGCTTACGAACTCGCAGGCAAGTTTTACTTAGCGAGAAACCAAAACCATGTAGCTCGCCACTATCTACAAGATGCTCGCTATACCTATCAACGCTGGGGCGCTGTAGCCAAGGTCAAGGATTTAGAAGCTCGATACCCACAATTTTTAGCAAAAGTTTCAACCGATACTCTTCAAGTTAGCTTAAATTCATCAATGACCGACTCAAGCGAAACAACATCCGGCGTTCTAGATTTCAATAGCGTTCTCAAAGCTTCACAAACGATTTCCGGCGAAATCATTCCAGAAAAGTTACTCGGAAAGCTGATAAAAATCGCAATGGAGAATGCTGGCGCTCAAAAGGGCTTTCTGATTTTGGATAAGGAAGAAAACTGGGTCATAGAAGCTGAAGGGACAGTAGATTCTGATGATGTTACTCTACTGCGATCGCGCCCCATTGATTCTGTAGAAGTTGATGACCAAACCCCCATCCTACCCGTTACCATTATCAACTATGTCACCCGCACTCGAGAAAACGTCGTTCTGAGTAACGCGACGGAAGAAGAACAGTTCGTCCGCGATCCCTATATCGTTACGACTCAACCCAAATCCATTCTCTGCGTCCCTTTGCTCAACCAAGGCAAACTCAACGGGATTTTATATTTAGAAAATAATTTAACCACAGACGCTTTTACCAGCGATCGCGTTGAAACTTTAAGAATTCTTTCAGCTCAAGCAGCTATCTCTATTGAAAATGCTCGTCTCTACGAACAGTTAGAAGACACTAACCGCAATTTAGAATTGAGAGTAGAAGAACGCACACAAGAACTCTCGCAAACCCTAGAAATTCTCCAAGCGACTCAAGCGGAACTCATTTTTGAAAACGAACTCCTCAGAAGTGCTGAAGAACCCTCAAACTTTGACTATCAAGTCGGGGGAAGTCTGCCGATGGATGCGCCGACTTATGTGGTGCGTTCGGCGGATCGCTATCTTTACAAAGCGTTGAAACGGGGGGAGGTTTGTTATATTCTCAATCCCCGGCAAATGGGCAAATCAAGTCTGATGGTGCGGATGATGAACCACCTGAACCATGAAGGATTTAGCTGCGGAGCGATCGATCTCACCCGCATTGGTAGCGAAAATATTACTCCCGAACGATGGTACAAAGGCTTGGCAGTAGAACTATGGCGCAGTTTTGGTTTGCGAGGAAAAGTCAATTTCAAAACATGGTGGAACGAGCAAGAGGATATTTCTCCAGTTCAACGGTTGAGCCAATTTATTGAAGAAGTTGTACTGGTCGAGGCGGGTCAACAAGATGCCAGTTTGCCTAAAAACATGGCGATCTTCATCGACGAGATTGACAGTGTTTTAAGTTTGAATTTTCCGGTAAACGACTTTTTTACCTTGATTCGTTCCTACTATAACCAGCGCAGTCTCAATTCAGAATATCGACGTTTAACCTGGGTTTTCTTGGGCGTTGCTGCCCCCTCAGATTTAATGACCGACTCCCGTAGAACTCCCTTTAACATCGGTCGAGGGATTCAACTGGAGGGTTTTAAAGAGCATGAAGCCCAACCTTTGCTTCAAGGATTAGCCAACCAAACAAGCAGTCCCCAAACTGTTTTGAAAGAAGTGTTAGCTTGGACGAACGGTCAGCCTTTTTTGACGCAAAAGCTCTGTCAATTCATTGGTAATGCTTCGTCTCCGATTCCTGCGGGGGAAGAAGCTCAATGGCTCGAAGATTTGGTGCGATCGCGGATTATTGAGAATTGGGAATCCCAAGACGAACCCGAACATTTGCGGACAATTCGCGATCGCGTCCTCCAAAGCCAACAATCCGTTCGATTACTCGCTCTCTATCGACAAATTATCGAGCAGGGAGAGGTTGTCGCTGTTGGCAGTCCTGAAGAAAAGGAATTGCTTTTGTCGGGGTTGGTGGTGAGGCAGGGGGACGCTCTAAAAGTTCAGAATCGGATTTATGAATCGATCTTTGACCGCCGTTGGCTGGAACTGCACACATTATAGTTTTTGTCAACTGATGTTTTGGTTTGTACTCGAGGCGATCGCAGTCATTTAAAAGACTTCTTACGCCATTAAAAATTTCCTCGAATGTTGCCACGAAAGCGTTAAATTTGCTTGCCCACTGCCCACTGCCCACTACCCACTGCCCACTGCCCAACTTCACCCAAGAAGTCTAAACTTCCCCAGTCGCCTGAATTAGTTCGACGAGGGTATCGAGGCGATAATCATTGACTAAGGCGATTAAAGTCTGCGCTAGATTAGCCTGGGTTTCGGGAAGCTCGGCGATCGCGCTTTTAATTTTGGCATAATTAATTTCGAGGGCGGCTCGATGCACCTCCACCAGCCATTCTGGAGAGATTTGTTTTAAGGCGCGGGCGGCTAATTCTGGGGAGAGTTCGGGGACGGGGGTCGGTTCGGGATCGTCGGCGTAGAGATAGCGCACTCCCAAATGCTGTTGGAGTTTTTGCCACAACGCCGATTCTTCCAAGGGTTTGGGCAATACGTCATCGCAACCGGCAGTGAAAATCGCTTGGCGATCTTCCTCGAAGGCACTGGCGGTTAGGGCGATGATTAGGGGGGCATTCTCTGCGGCTGCGGCTTTGATGTACCGAGTAGCTTGATAACCGTCCATGACGGGCATTCGCATATCCATGAGAATGAGGTGGGGTTGCCAACTGCGCCACAGCGCGATCGCGTCTTGACCGTTTTCAGCCTCTTTCACTTTAAATCCCAACGGTTCGAGGAGTTGGACGAGCATTTTACGATTTTCGGCAATATCTTCCGCGATCGCAACGCGATAGGTCGGTCGGTCTGCTAAAAGCGCGATCGGTTGCTGAGGATGCTTTTGCCGCTGTACTTCACCTTGGTTACACAGATGCACGTCAATCTCAAACGCGAAGACAGAACCTTTTCCCACGATACTTTTGGCGCGGATATCTCCCCCCATTAAACGGATAAATTCCCGACTGATGGGCAATCCTAAGCCCGTTCCTTCCATCGCAGAGGAACCCGCTTGCGTCTGTACAAAAGGCTCGAATAGAGTCTCGAGTTCTGGGGCTGCTATGCCGGGTCCGGTATCTTCAACCTCAAAATAAATTCGCTGTTTGTCATTGGTTCTTTGTCCTTCGTCCTTTGTCATTGGTTCTTGCCCGTTGGTCATTTGTCGGTCTTCTATCTTCCGGCTCCCGATATTTGAAGAAATCCGTAGGATGACTCGACCTCGTTCGGTAAACTTAATTGCATTTCCCAGTAAATTAATCGCAACTTGACGGAGTTTACTTTCATCAGTTTGAATCAAGTGTGGAACATTAGGAGCATAGTCGAAAATAAGCTGAAGATTTTTTGCCTCTGCTTTGAGTTGGAGCATTTGATTGATTTCTTCCAGTAATTCATATAAATTGAAACAGTTTTCGCGTACAAGTACCTGTCCTGCTTCAATTTTTGCAATTGATAAAATATCATTAATAAGAGTTAATAAATGCTCGCCGCTGCGATTAATAATTTCAACATTCTCTCGTTGCCTTAGCGTCAAAGAGCCATCGTGGGATAAAATTTGACTAAAACCTAAAATTGCGTTAAGAGGAGTTCGCAATTCGTGACTCATATTAGCAATGAATCGACTTTTTGTTTGGTTAGCAACTTCTGCCACTTTTTTCGCCTGGTTCAGTTCGGCAGTTCGTTCTATGACTTTTTGCTCCAAGGATTCATTTAATTTCTGTAAAGCCTCATTTTTTCGAGCTAACTCTTGTTCTTGTTTGTAACGTCGTAGCGCTTCTGTTACAGTTAAGACTAAATCTGCCTCGTCCCAAGGTTTAGTAATATAGCGGTAAAGATTCGCCTGATTGACTGCATTCCCAACTACATCTGTATTCGCTCTTCCGGTTAACAGAACTTTAAGGGTTTGGGGAGAGCGTTGGTGAACTCGAACTAACAGTTCGTCGCCTCTCATATCTGGCATTTGAGCGTCTGAAACAATCAGAGGGACTTCAATTCCATCTGCTTCTAATTCTTCAAAAACTTCTAAGGCTTCTGCTCCACTACTAGCAATTTCAATATAATATTTTTTGCCGAAATTTCTCTTGAGCTGCTCTTTCAGACTTTCTAAAATCACAATCTCGTCGTCAACACACAAAATTGCTAGTTTACTCATAAAGCTACTCCAGTCCAGATGCAATTAACGCTGCCAAGTCCATTTCGGTCCACGGTTTTCGCAGGCAAGAATAGAGGTTTGCTCGCTGTCGAGCGCGCATTACTGCTTCTTCATCTGCTTGACCGGTCAGCATAACTTTGACGACTTCGGGAAATTTTTGATGCACCTGAATTAAAAATTCATCTCCTTTCATTTCGGGCATGAGCCAATCGGAAATGACCAGTAAAACTTTTATTCCATCTGCATTTAATTCTTCAAGAATTTCTAAGGCTTCTTGACCGCTTCTGGCAGTTTCATAGATGAATTTTCGACCAAATTGTCTTTTTAGTTGCTCTTTTAAGCTTTCTAGAATAACAACTTCATCGTCAACGCATATAATAGCAGGTTTTGACATAGTTTTACTAAAATTTTGTGAATAGCGAGTAAAAAGAGACTTTTTATGAATGGGTATTTATTGGCAGCAAAACCTTGAAAGTTGTGCGTCCGGGCTGACTTTCTAAGTTTATTGTACCCTCATGTTTTTCAACGATCTTCTTAACAATATCTAAACCCAAACCGCTTCCTTCCCCTGATGGCTTAGTTGTAAAAAAAGGTTCAAAAATTTGGCTTTGAATGGCAGTGGGAATACCGCATCCCGAATCAGTGAATTGGACGAGAACGTCACTGTTGTTCTGAGAGACTTCAATTTCGAGCCGTCCGGTGCCTTTCATTGCTTGAATAGCATTATGAAGAAGATTGGTCCAAACGCGATCGAGTTCGTCAGGGTAAACTCGAATCGGAGGTAAGGGTTGATAGGAACGAATGACTTCAATTTTATGCTTGAGTTGATTGCGATATAACTCGAGAATGCTTTCGATTCTTTCTGAAATGATAACAGATTGTTTTTCCCCGCCCACATCTTGACGAGCGTAACTTTTGAGGGAAAAGACAACTTTGGAAGCGCGCTCGACGGCAGTAACGATGGTTTTATGATTGACTTGCAGACGAGCGAGGTTGTAGGCGAGTTGCAAGATCCATTCAGCTTCGGGAGACTGGAACAAAGGAACAAAAGCGGAAATGCGATCGCAAACTCCCATATCAATTAAGGTATCGGCAATATCCCGCGCTTCCTCGATATCGCGCTCTTCCAATTGTCGCGCGATCGCCTTCCTCAACGACCGAATTTCCTCTGAAGGCACGCTGACACCACTGTGCAGCGATCGCTCGATCAGGGCAAAAAAAGCGGTTTGCTGTTCTTCGGACAGTTTCTCGAACAAATGGGGCAATTCTTCTAAAGATTCCTCTAATGCCTTCGTACTGTTGCTGGAAGCTGCCCGAATTGCCCCCAGAGGCGTATTGATTTCGTGGGCGATACCCGCAACCAATTGTCCGAGAACCGCCATTTTCTCCGATTGAATGAGTTGGGTTTGAGCCGCTTGAAGCTGTTCTAATGTTCGGGTGAGTTCCTCATTTTTGTGTTGGAGGCTTTGTTGGAGAAAACGATTTTCGAGATGAGTGCGAACTCGCGCTAAAACTTCTTCGGCTTGAAAGGGTTTGGTAATATAATCCACGCCGCCCATCTCGAATGCTTTCACTTTATCTATAACGTCGTTAATCGCAGAAATGAAAATTACCGGCGTATCTTTGACGCTCTCGTTCGCTTTCAGACGCTCGCAAACTTCATAGCCGTCCATATCGGGCATGAGAATATCGAGGAGAATTAAATCGGGGGGCGCGATTTGAATGCCTTCGAGGGCGAGTTTGCCGCTGGGAAGCGCGCGTACTTTATAGCCTTGGTTGCTCAAAAGATTTACCAGCAAGCGTAAATTAGCTGGCGTGTCGTCAATGACTAGAATATTACCTTTATAGGAGTCGGTTGCAGTGGAAACCATAGTCAATTAAAAATTAAAAATTAATAGCTTTATCGGAAATTAAATTTAAAATTTTGTCATACTCAAAATTATCCAGACGCTTGCCAATCGCCCTTGCCAAATTGGGATATTCTGCACTAATCTGGTCGAGCAGAGGGCCGAACAACTCGGAGTCGCCTTGAAGAACAGCCTGTTGGAGCGCCTCTATCCATTGGGTGGGAAGGGCCGCGATCGCATCGGCATCTAAAACTAAAATGCCCTGTTCCTCTGGCTTCTCCCTTGCATCGCACCGAGACTCGTTGTCAATATAACGCACGCCAATATGCTCTTTCATCGCAGCGAAAATCTCCTCCTCTTGAAAGGGTTTACGCAAACAGTCGTCGCACCCCCCCGCTAAAATTGCGTCATACTCTTGTTCTAACGCACTCGCGGTCAAAGCAATGATAGCTGTTGCCTGTCCTTGGGGGGTGGATTTAATACGTTGCGTTGCTTCATAACCGTTCATATCGGGCATTCGCATATCCATAAAGATTAAATGGGGTTTCCACTGCTGCCAGCGTTCGATGGCTTCCCTGCCGCTACTGGCTTCGGAAACTTGGAAACCCAATGGCGCGAGTAATTTAACGAGGAGTTGGCGATTGAGAGCATTATCATCGACGACTAAGATGCGATACTCGGGCTGGTCGGGTGCGAGGGCAACGATGGGTTGCGCGGGCTCTAATTTTGCCACTTCAGTCTGCGAAACGACCTCTACGCGAATATCGAAGGCAAAGGTTGTTCCTGAAGGAGGGGAGGACGAAGAGGAATGAAGACGCGATCGCGATCGCATTTGTATCTTTTCAACGTCTCGACCGGGGACAAACCGATAACCGTTGCTCGCCACGGAGATTTCGCCCCCCATGAGTTGAACGAATTTGCGGCTAATATGTAGCCCCAAACCCGTTCCTTCCCGGGCCTGTTTTCCGGTTTCGGTTTGAGAAAATGCTTCAAATAATTGACCGATTTCTTCGGGGGCAATTCCACAACCCGTATCTTCAATCTCGAAATGAATTCGTCTTTTGTCATTAGTCCTTAGTTCTTGGTTCTTTGTCCTTAGTTCTTGGTCATCAGTCCTTTGCTGTTCTTCGTTCCCCACTCTCCCCCCATCTCCCCCGCTCCCCCGCTCCCCCGCTCCCCCGCTCTCCCCATCTCCCC
>JAXHVQ010000040.1:0-42223 GCA_034189065.1 Cyanobacteriota bacterium | reverse complement strand
AGGGCGCAATATATGAAAGCCATTCAAAGTTATAAACCTGCTCAAAGTTTGGTTTAATTAGTTAGCAATAGTAGGGAGCATTCAGCCGTCAGCTGTCAGCTATATTCATTGTGAAGTCGGTTCCTTCGCAGGGACAGCCCTTTCAAGGCGTTTGGGTTCCTTCTTCTCGCGCGCCGGTTGAGACTCCTCGACGGGAGTGGCCTGTTTTTGCGACTGAGTTTTGGGGTCTCGAGACTTTTGGGCCACCTCCACCTCAGTTCGTAACTCTCGCACCGCCTGACGAGACTGTTCTAAAGTACGACCCACTTGAATTTGCTGCTCTAACTCTTCGGTCGAGGAGACCAAATTCCCCAATCCATCAACCAAATTGCGCAAATTTCGGCGAAATTCGGGGTCTCCTGTCAATTCGTCTATATCAGCCGTAATTTTACGAGCGTTTTCAAAGGTTTCTCGGGCAGAATTGAGAGTTTGTTGGAGGGACAAGAGCAAAGTGGGGTCGCTAAAACTGCCACTCAAATTGCGCAGGTTTTCCGACGCGGCTGTGGTATTTTCCACAAGGACTTGGATATCGCCCGATGCTCGAGTCGCATTGTTAATTAAAGTGTCGAGATTTTGGATCAATCGTTCGACCTCACCCGGTTCGAGGGCCGTATTGAGTCCTCGAACAGCCGGTCTCAAACCGACTAACAGCTCTTGTAAACTGGTACTGGTACTCGTCACGCTGGCTAGAGTATTGCCCAAACTGCTTTCATTGGCTCGAATGAGACGACTGAGACTGAGCGAGAGTTGGTCGAGATTGTTGGCAGTTGTGTCGATACTTTCAGAAATCTCGTCGGCTGTGGCATCGACGCTTCTCGAAAGGCGCGTTGCGGTTCGGTCGAGGCTGACTGCGGTAGCGCTCAAGGTGTTAGTTGTTTGAGCGACATTGCCAGAAACAGCGGGAATTTGTCCGCGAACCGATCGCGAGAGCAATTTCAGTTCGGCACTCAGTTTGGACACATCCGAAGCCGTCACTTCCACCGTTGCCAGCAACTTATTGAGGCTATTGGCAAACTCGGGCGAGGCGTAAACTTGGCTGAGGCGAACGCTACTGGTGAGGAGGTCGTCTAAGGTCGCACCGGCTTGTCCTTTGAGAAAATCTTCGTCGCAAAAAATGGGAGATTCTTGGCAATTATTAGCAATGGGACTGAGGTCGAGGGCGGTTTCGGGGAGGGGCCGTTGGGGAGTAATATCGATCGCGCTTTGATTGAGCAAACCCGATTGATTGGCTTTGACCGTGGCATTTTTGGGAATGAGGAGGTCGGTCGAGTCGATTTCGATTCTCGCCTCAACGCCATTGGTTCCCGGTTCGAGAGCGACAATTTGCCCCACATCCACGCCGCGATAGCGCACGGGAGTTCCGACAGAGAGACCGTTGGCATTGGCAAATTCGACTCGAAGATTGTAGGTTTGTTGGCCGAAGCGAACCTCCCGCAGCCAAAGGGCTACACCTGCTGAGACAACGAGACCTGCGAGCATAAAGAGTCCGACCGAGCCTTCTCGTGCTGTACGCGATCGCATGATTTCTCCTCCCGAACGATGTGGGTTCTCAATCCTTCTTAGCTAATCATCTGGATTGGCCCTTCGGTACTAGCGCTGAAAAACTGCCGCACCCAAGGATTATCGGTAGTATCGATTTCTTTAATACTACCTTGCCATCGAACTTTCCCCTCCGAGAGAAAAACCACGCGATCGGCGGTGCGGCGAATCGTACTTTCTTGGTGAGACACCATCACATAGGTTCCGCACGTCCCGGCAGACCGTTGGAGATGGCGCACGAGATCTTCGACCACAGTCGAAGCAATGGGGTCTAAACCGGCGGTGGGTTCGTCGTATAAAATTGCCTCGGCGATTAAATTGGGGTCATCGGGGTCCGACATCACCGCCCGGGCAAAACTAACGCGCTTGCGCATCCCTCCCGAAAGTTCGGCGGGGTAAAGATCGCTCGTTCCCTCTAAACCCACGGTTTCTAATTTTTGTTCGACCAAGGCGCGAATGCGGTCTGGTGGGAGTTTGGAGTGTTGATAAAGCAAGAAACCGACATTTTCTCCCACGGTCAAGGAGTCGAACAGGGCGGCTTGTTGAAATACCATGCTCAAGCCGATAATTTCTTCGCCGTCCTCAATGGTTCCCTTGCGCCGCTGTCCTTTGATATACACTTCCCCTGCATCGGGTCTCAACAACCCCGCCATAATCCGCAAAATGGTCGATTTTCCCGTCCCCGACGGTCCGAGAATCACCAAAGCTTCGCCTTTGTAAACATCGAGGTCGAGGTTGTCGAGAACGACGTTTTTGCCAAAGGCTTTACGAATTCCTCTGAGTTTGATGAGGGGTTGAGTTTGGGTTTCGGGCATGGGGCTTTGAGTTCAGAGTTCTGGGTTCTGGGTTCAGAGTTTTGGGTTCTGGGTTTTGAGTTTTGAGCTTTAGCAACGGGCGAACTCCGAACTCTAGCGGGGGCAAAGTGCATGGGGAAGGCAACAAGGGTATTAAAATCCAAAACCTAACCCCTAAAACCTAAAACCTAAAACCTAATCCCCTTCGATGCCAAACACGCGATTGAACGCTTTCTCAACTTTATAGCCCGAATCAATTCCTTCTAAGGGGTCTTTGCGCAGGCGATGGCGCAAGCAGAGGACGATGACGCGACGGATATCTTCGCTCTCGACTTCTGTGCGTCCTTCAAAGGCGGTGAGGGCTTTGGCGGCGCGGTTGGTGACAATATCGCCTCGCAGTCCGTCTACGTTTAATTCCGAACAAACCTCGGAAATTTTGACGCGCAGATCGTAGTCGAGGTTGACTTGGGGAAGTCGGTTTTGCGCTTGGACGATTTGCTGTTGGAGCGTATCTTGTTCGGTTTGATAGTTGTGGCAAAAGCCTTGGGGGTCGCGATCGAATTCGCCCCGCTGTTCGACGATTTGGACGCGCAAGGCGGGTTCTCGGACGGTGTGAATTTCGGCGTGCATCCCAAAGCGGTCGAGGAGTTGGGGTCGCAGTTCGCCTTCTTCGGGGTTGCCGGACCCGACGAGGACGAAGCGCGCGGGGTGGCGGATGGAGATGCCTTCGCGTTCGACGGTGTTCCAACCGGATGCGGCGGAGTCGAGGAGTACGTCTACGAGGTGGTCGTCGAGGAGGTTGATTTCATCGACGTAGAGGATGCCTCGGTTAGCTTTGGCTAGGAGTCCGGGCTCGAAGGCTTTTACGCCTTCGGAAAGGGCTTTTTCGATGTCGATGGTACCGCAAACTCGGTCTTCGGTGGCTCCCAGGGGGAGGTCGATCATTGAGACTTTTTTCTGGAGGGTGGTTAGGGAGAGTCCATCGGCTTTTTTTTGCCGAATGTCGTCGCTCATGAGGTCGGGGTCTTCGGGGTCGGAGTTGAAGGGATCGTCGGCGACAACGCTGATTTTGGGGAGGAGGTCGGCGAGGGCGCGGATGGTTGTGGATTTGCCGGTGCCGCGATCGCCCATAATGGTTACGCCGCCGATTTTGGGGTCGATGACGTTAAGCAGAAGGGCGAGTTTCATTTCGTCTTGTCCGACGATGGCGGTGAAGGGGAAGACGACGCGACGGGTTTTGGGGGGGGCTGGAGCTGTTACTGTCATGTTAGTTGCGCTGAGGTTGGCGAGTTGTTCTCGGTTCTTTAATGTAAGGTGTTGGGTGAGTTTTCTGAAGAGGGCTGTTTTTTATCTTCTCACACTCTATCGACTGAATATTGCTCGATGCCTTAATGCCCTGAACTCAAAGTTCACCGCTAAAAGCTTAAACCCGTTAAAACGGGTTCAATAGCATTCTGTCGGGACATTCAATTGAACGATGTCCCTACGCTGAAACGGGTTCTGAGGCTGATTTGGGATTACGGATGAGATAGGAATGGGACGGCAATTATTTCTCCTTCTGCTTCTCCCACCTTGACGGTTAAGCCTTCGCCTCCTGCTTTGGCGCGCACGTAACCCAAGCCCAACGTTCCTTCTGGGGTTTCGACGACGCTGGTGAGTATTCCCACTTTGCTCCCGTCGGCGGTAATTTCGGTTTCCGGGGCGACGGGGACGGAGAGACGGATGCCCCAAAGTCTCTGTTTTACGCCTTTGTAGGTGTTGAGGCGGGCGATGGTTTCTTGTCCGATGTAGCAGCCTTTGTCGAAGGAAATATAGTCCCACAACCCGGCTTCGAGGGGGTTATAGGTGTCGGTGAGTTCGCGATCGCATTTCGGCCTTCCTTGTCGAATTCGCAGTTGTTCCCAAGCGCGATCGCCTAACGGCATTGCTTCTGCTTCTAAGATTTTTGACCACACTTTTGCAGCGTTGTCAAGGGGGACGATGAGGGTATAACCGGGAAGGGCTAAACCGCTGCCGACGGCGATGCGAATTTCAACGTCGTCGAGTTGGACGAGTTGGTGGCTGCGGTTGGGTTGAGAGGCGATCGCGCCGTTGCCCCATTGTTGCAATATTGCGTCGCTTCCGGGACCAATTAAGTTGAAAATGGCAAATTTATCGGAAACATCTTTTAGGGTAACGCGATCCATCGGGAAAAGATAGCCGTCGAACCATTCAATTAAGCGCGGAACTTGACCGGGGGAAACTAAGGCGAGGATCGACTCTTGGGTAATATAAATAGTGGCGAGGTCGATGGTGCGCGCGGTGGAGGTTACAATAACGGTATCGCAGCCTTGGCCGGGTTTGAGGCTTTGGATGTCGTTGGTGGTTTGATTGTGGAGAAAGCGAGTGCGATCGCTCTCGGTTAGTTCCAGCAGTCCCCAATGGGAGCGATCGCAGAGGACGACTCGGGTTGTAGCGGCTGCGATCGCGTCGCTGTCGTTGCCAAAACTGGCGGGAATAGTACTATCTTCCTCGAAAGTTGCACCGGCTTGTTCTTGGAGTTGGCGTAGGGTTCGATCCATGTTGCTCGGTCGTGGGATGTGGACTCGCTCGTTCTAAGTTTGGTATAGCGTTTTGCGGCGTTTTGCACAACCGTCTGGGGTTTGTTCATAATGAATAATGAATAATGAATAATGAATAATGAATAATTATCTCTCCTTGAAAAAAGAGACTTAAAATCAATGATTAATTGATAAAATGACCCAGCAGCAACAGCGAAAACGCAGGCGCGGTGTCATCCTCACTCGCGAGGGGTTGAGGCGACTCGAAGCGGCTATTGGAGAGGCTGAAATTGGGGATAATAATGGAGAACGCTACACCTTAGAATCGCTTTCGTTTCGCATTGGTTTGGATGCTAAAACCATTGGTAAAATTTTAGAGCGCGATCGCGGAATTGACAAGCGATCGCTCCAACGCTGTTTTAACAGTTTCCATCTCCAACTGACTGAAAGCGATTATACCTCATTTTGCCAACAAAAGCGCGCCAACGATACAATAATTTTAACTTCCACGCGCGTTGATTGGGGCGAAGCAGTCGATATTTCTCACTTTGCCGGTCGTACCGCAGAACTTGCCACTTTGTCAAGATGGATTGAGAAGGAGAATTGTCGCGCGATCGCGATTTTGGGGTTAGGCGGAATTGGCAAAACTTCCCTCTCAGTTCAACTCGCCCGACATCTACAAAGCCATTTTAATTCTATCATTTGGCGCAGTTTGCGCAACGCACCCCCTTTAAGCGAACTTTTAACCGATCTTTGTCAGTTTTTTGCCATCGAACCGCAAACTCATTTACCGCTTCCCCCTGCTACTCAAATCCGTCAATTTATCGAAAAATTGCGGTCTCAACGGTGTCTGATTATTCTTGATAATTGGGAAACGCTATTGCAAAGCGGTGCTGGAAATCAGCGCGATCTTGCGGAACCGTATCGCGAAGGATACGAAAACTACGGTCAATTACTCGGTCAATTAGCCGAAACCTCTCATCAAAGTGTTATCTTACTCACCTCTCGCGAAAAACCGCCAGAACTAGCTGCATTAGAAGGCGACAGCTTGCCCGTTCGCTCTTTTGTCCTCCAAGGATTAAGCGATCGCGTCGCTAGAGAAATTTTTAAATCTAAGGGTTTATGGGGTTCGGACAACGAATACGATCGCCTCAGTCAACTGTACCGAGGAAATCCTTTAGCGCTCAAAATTGTTGCCACTGCGATCGACGACATCTTCAATGGGAAAATTGGTCTTTTTTTAGAACAAGAAACTTTAATTTTTAATGGCATTCGCATTTTATTGGACGAGCAATTTCAGCGCCTGTCTCGCCTAGAAAGAGAGATTGTATATTGGTTGGCGATTAATCGAGAACCCGTCGTCCTTGAAGAACTGCGCTCCGATTTACTTTCGTTAGTTTCAACGGCAAAATTGTTAGAAGCTTTAGAATCTTTGAAACGACGATCGCTCATAGAGTTTGGAACCTTAGATAGCAGTTTAAATGCTGTAATAAAATATACGCTTCAAGGCGTTGTCATGGAATACGCGATCGCGCGATTTATCGATGAAGTTTGCGAAGAACTGGCAAAAAACGAACTCAAATTATTCAATACCCACTCTATTATCAAAGCAGAAGCGAAAAATCCTATTCGATTCAGTCAAACTCAACTCATTTTAAAACCCATTGTCGAAGAATTAATTGCGACCGATGGAACGACACAACAGCTTGTTAATCGATGCGATCGCCTAATTGAGTCCCTGCGCCAAAACCAACCTCGCCAACCGGGATATGCTGCTGGAAATCTTCTGAATTTATTGTGTTATCTCAACGCCGACTTAACCGGATACAATTTATCGAACTTAGCCATTTGGCAAGCCTACCTACAAGAAACAACTTTACCGCGAGTCAACTTTGAACGATGCGATTTATCTAAATCTACCTTTGCTAAAACCTTTTCCATTCCCATGTCGGTCGCCTTTAGTCCCGACGGACGAACTTTGGTTACAGGCGACTGGGATTACAATGCGTATCTTTGGGATATTGAAACCGGTCGTCAACAGGCTATTTATCAAGGACATCAGGATAAAATTTGGTCGGTTATCTTCCACCCCCAAGGACAAATATTAGCAACGGGTGGCGACGATTGTACGATTAAACTTTGGGACGTACAAAAACTGTCGGGGGAACCATGTTTGCGAACATTAAAAGGACATAAAGGCTGTATTCGATCCCTTGTTTTTAGTCCTTCGGGACAAACTCTCCTCAGCGGCAGCGCAGATGGTACAATTCGGTTGTGGGATATTCAATCCGGGAAGTGCGATCGCCTATTTGAAGGACACGGCGCGCAGGTTTGGGCGGTCGATGTTACTTCTGATTTTGCCATTGAAGGAGACGAAAAGAAAGGCGTGCCATACCTTCTCGCCTCTGCTAGCGATGACCTTACGATTAAACTGTGGGACATAGAAACGGGACGCTGTATTCGCACTTTAATCGGACACAAAGATTGGTTGCGATCGCTTCAATTTAGTCCCGACGGTCGAATTCTCGCTAGCGGTAGCGTCGATCGTACTATTCGCCTTTGGGATGTGGCAACGGGAGAGTGTTTGCGCGTTCTCGAAGGTCATACCGATATTACCTATCGACTGGTTTTTATTCCCTCAACTTCTGTCTTTTCCGATACAAGAGAAACATCTCTCCCTGTCCCTTCCGATGCTAGGGAAGAATCCCCCTCTATCGCTTCCGATCCCAAGGAAAATATACCACTTTCTGCCTCTCATTCTACAAAGGAAAACGGGGTTAAATGGACATTAATCAGCGGTAGTTTCGATCGCACAATTCGTCTCTGGAATCTGGCAACAGGAGAGTGCGAAAAAGTTCTTTCGGGCCACGCTAATTTTATCTACAGTTTAGCCGTCAATGGCGAAGGAACCCTATTAGCCAGCAGTAGTGCCGACCAAACTGTCCGGTTGTGGTCGTTGGCAAGAGGGACTTGCATTCGTACCCTCCAAGGACGAGTTAACTGGATATCTTCCGTCGCCTTTAATAACGAGGGAACCCTTTTTGTCAGCGGTTCTGAGGATCGAGTGGTGAGAATTTGGACAATGGGAAACCCACCTTCAAACCCACAAACGCCTCAAATTTTGCGGGGACATCGAGACGTAATTTATAGCGTCGCCTTGAGTCCCGACGGTGGTATAATAGCGAGTGGTAGTGCGGATTGTGCTGTCCGGTTATGGGATTTAGAGTCGGGACAGTCAGTAAAATTATGGAACCATCAAAGTTCAGTGATGTCCGTCGAATTCAGTCCCGACGGTGAATTTTTGGCGACTGGGAGTTCCGATGGCGAGGTGAGGGTGTGGGAAGTGTCAACCCGTCGAATGGTAAAAACCTTATTCGGCCATTTTGTACAAACAGTCGCTTGGAGTCCTGACGGGAAAAAGTTAGCGATCGCGGCCTTCGACTCAATCGTTTCGCTGTGGGATATCGAAAGCGAACAATGCTGTCAAACCTTTGTCGGACATACAGACTGGGCCTGGATTGTGGCGATTTCTCCCGACGGCGAAACCCTGGCAACGGCAAGCATTGATGGCAGCATTCGGTTGTGGGATATTGCCACGGGGAACTGTCTGCATTCAATGGCGGGACACGGGGGATGGATTTTTGCCCTTACTTTCTCGTTGGAGGGAATCTTGGCGAGTGCAAGTTCAGATTGTACCATAAAACTGTGGGATGCGAAAACGGGAAATTGTTTGCAAACGCTACAGGGACATACAAACTGGGTAATGGATGTGGCGTTTCATCCGACGGCGCGCAATTTCCTCCTCAGCAGTAGCGGCGACACAACCATTAAACTTTGGGACATTTTGACGGGAAGGTGTCTGCAAACTTGGAAAACCGAACGGTTATATGAAGGTTTGAAAATTGCAGGTGCGATGGGGTTGACAGAGGCTCAAAAGATAGCCTTGATTGCGTTAGGCGCTGAAGGTTGAGAGATTTAATACCATTTTTAAGAAAGATAGGGCTTACGCAAAGCCTCTATCTGTAGGGTGTGTTAGCGCAGCGTAACACACCTTTGTCGCTGATGGATAGCCTATTTCATTTAAGTGTTTATAGTATTTGTTTCTAACCACTACTGTATTTTATTCATTATTCATTATTCATTATTCATTATTCATTATGAAGAGCCAATGCGGACAATAGAAGAACGCGCCAAACAAATCCACTGAACCTCTCGATTAATATATCCGAGTTCTGCCCAATAATCGCCGTCGTGCGGAACAGATAAATACCAATGCTTCGCCTGTACGTCGCATTCATAATGTTGCCAATTTTGCGGCAATTGTAGCGGCGGATCGAGATGAGCAACTTCGTACAACCGCAATGCAATAGATTCGCCTTGGGGAATACGATTTTGCAGTTTCTCTAAATCGGAATTCTCCCAATACACATTGGCAGAATAAAAATTGTCAGGAACCAGACGAAGTTGATATTCGGGATTTGTTGGCGAGGTTGCAATGGCAAGGTTCTCGTTATTTAATTCTTCTGAAGAAGGGGAAAGCGACGAACTTTCATTGGAGGTCGATGATTTTGGAGGAGGTAAAACAATTGAGGAAGAGGTTTCTGGGGGTTGAGGAGAAAGGGAAGGGTTGAGTTGAGTGGGGACGGGTTCAAATTTTTCGGGCGAATCCGAAGATATTGAAGTTTCGTCTGGCGTTAATTGGGGAGGAGAAGAGGAATTTTCCGACGAGTTGCCGCCTAAAATTGCTCCTGCTGCACCTGCTACAATTGAAGCACGAGTTATGTCCAAATTGTTGGAAGTATTTGGAGAAGATGTCGTTATTTCGTTGATTTCCGAGGCGACAGGAGGAGAACTGACTGTATTTTCAGGTTCCCTTGGAGGAGTCGGTATTGGCGTTGTTGCGGGTTGGAGAGAGCGATTTTGGCGCAACAGCCATCCGAGTAAAAATGCGAGCAATCCTAATAACAAAAGAAACCACAACCAAGGAGATGTTTGTTCTTCGTCTGCGTTTGGAGAAAGTGTTCTGGCGGTTTCTGTGGGGGAAACGGCAACGCGATCGCTATTCGTTTCAGAAGAAGAGGATTCTATTTCTGTTTCCGAGAGAGGTGTTGTGGATTCGAGACCGGGAGAAATAATAGAATTTTCGTTTAATTCTTCATTGTCCGTCAGGGTTGTGTCTTCTGTATCTCCTGTTCCTTCTGTATCTTCTGTTTCTTCTGTTTCTTCTGTATCTTCTGTTTCTTCTGAGTCGGAATTGGCGGTTTCTTCGGCGGTATTGCTAGAATTGAGGTTCGACGCGATCGCCTCTTGACTCCCTTCGGACTTGACAAAATTCACAAACTCTGAAACCGCTGGATTAGAGATTGATTCCCGATAGACGTAGACAGCCGGTTGTGAAAAAGGATATCTTGGATCTTCAGGCAAAGTGCCGTGCATGGGGACAACGCGCGCCTCTGGAGAATTAGCAATTTGACTCGCGATCGCGTAACCAATGCCATCTTCTCCCAAGGTTTGAACCACAGCAGAGGAACTATCTTCTTTAACAATTGTTGCATTATTACCCGCTTCCCTACGTTTTCCTTTAAAAATATCGTAAGATATCAAAGCACGACGAACCTCGCTATTTTCGGGACGATCGATAAAGCGAATGGGACCGGGTTTTCCTCCCACCTGCGCCCAATCTGTAATTTCGCCTCGGAGAATTTTCGCAAACTGTTTATCGGTCAAACTTCCTCGAAATGAACTATTTTTTCCGACAATAATCGCAATTTTTTGTCGAGGAAGAGGAAGAGCAACTAATCCCGCTCTTTTTTCAGCTCTTGTTAAATCGCGACCGATGGCAGCGAGGTCAATACTTCCCTCTCGCACTGCATTTAAAGCGGTTTCTGTATCCTTCGACAAAACGGCAACGACGCGCCCTTCAAACTTCGGCTCGAAGTATTGTTTAATAGTTTGATTGAGGATATCCAAACTGCTCGAACTTTCAATTTTCAAGGTTTTTCGCTCGTTTGCCGAAGAGGGTATGGGAGATTGAGCGAGTAGGGTCGGCAATGGAGTTAAAATTGTTAAACTCGTCCATAGTATTATAGAATTTAAACGGTTCATTGATTTAGAATTGTTAAATTACAAACTACAAATTATTAACAACGAGCGATCAGGGCATCCATTCTAAAATAATCCCAACGCGACTATCTTTTTCCCCAATAGAATTTTGTTTTTGGATATCAGTTGAAAGGCGTAAATGACGAGTTATTGCATAACCGACCGAAAGCGTTGTAATGCCAACTTCGTCAGCACTTCCCGGAGAAACAAAGAGTTGAGAAAATGTCAAATCGGCAGCACCGGTGCGCGAAAGAGGAAAAATAACTTTACCGCCAACGGCAATCCCATCTGTATTATAGGAACCGGTTGTGATGTTGCGATAGCCCAAAACGGGAGCAATATTAACGTAACTTCCCAAAGGGAGAACATAGTAGTTGAGATCGGCTCCAAAAGTTTCGCGATCGCCACTAAAAACGCGCTCGTAGTTGCCACTTAAGGTTAACCCGGTGCGACCGAGAAAAATATCCTCCACGCCCGCATTAAATCCTCCTTTATGGTCGGTAGACGGAAAGTGAGCGTAACCCAGACGCACGCGCGTTCGGAATGCCGGATCGTTACGAATCTCTGCGAGGACATCTGGAATTTCTTCATTCCAACGTTGCAAAACGGGACTATTTTCGATAACATCCGAACCAAGATTGAACCGATTATCGCCCAATAGCGCGCCGAGCAAACGGCGGGTAAGAACTAATTTTTGTTGAAGTTCTGGGTTCAAATTAGCATCTTCGCGCTGGAGTTGTCGAGTAATAGTTTGCTGTAAGGTTTGACTTTCTGCTAATAATTCTGGCGGACTTTCTGAAGGGGGACTTTCTAGAAGTGAGTTGAGTAAACCCAGTAGGCGATCGCTCGCCGACGACAACTGTGTTGTATCGCTTTGTGAAGTTGTCAAACGCTCTTCTAATACCCCTTGCAAGTTTCTCATGGCCTCGACAAGTTCGCCATTGGATTCTGCCTGCGCGGTTTGAAAGGGCGACGGCACCTCGAACTCCGGCAACTCCGGCGACACCATCGGTTCCCAAACCGTTGCTTCAGCGCGCGCTGTTGTAGCGAAGACAAGCGCGATCGCCACTGGAACTCGAACGGAACGAAATAGAGGCAACAAGAGCATAGGAACGTGAAATTTGAGAAAACTAAGGCTTTAGCATATCAGTTGCAAAGACAGCCAACAACTTATGGCAATTAAAAATTAAAAATTAAAAATTAAAAATTAAGAAACTTAGGCAAGTTAAGAGTTTCAGCGCGAGGTCTCAATTTTCTACCCCATCACCCCATCACCCCCTCTCCCCATCTCCCCATCCCCCCATCTCCCCATCCCCCCATCACCCCATCACCCCATCTCCTCAACCATTAGCGCGTCGCCAAACCCAGCGTGCGAGTAGGAGAGCCTAAGTTGGGCGGCGTATAAGTTGGCATCGTCTCGGCAGCAGTTGCCTCGGGTATCGAAACCGGGGCAAATTGCTCAATGGTGACAAGGGCGAGTTGAGTCGTCACAATTAAGCCCGATATACCGGCTAAAACCGTCAGAAGCGCTTTCACGTCCGTCCTTCTTGATTTCCTTGCCGAGCGAACTCTCGCGTCCTTAACGCCGTCACGATCCGCTTTTGAGGCTAAATCCTTGGGAATCGCGCGTCCTTCGCCGCAGGTTGCGAGAAATTGACCCAATACCAGTAGGGAGTAAGTCACTGGAATGAGGGTAATGGCGCGGGCTAGGAAAATCGAGGATTGCATGGCATTGGGAAACCGAAATTCTGTAGTTTCTTAATTGTGAAGGTTTTGTGAATTAAACTCCGCGATCGCGGGCGTGTTGGCACGGTGATAGATCTGGGTTAATGGAGTGATAGATCTAGGTAGACTTCCCGATCTCAACCCTATGTCCTTTGTGACTGCCCCTCAGCACCCGTTGCGATCGCGATCGCATTGCTCGTCTTTTCTCTCTCCTGGGGGCGATAATACCGTTTTCAAGCGTTGGCTGCACAAGGGTAGGGGAGTAGGGGAGCGGGGGAAGCAGGGGAGCAGGGGAAGCAGGGGAGCAGGGGAGCGGGGGAAGCAGGGGAAGCAGGGGGTTATAGCAAAATTTGATGAATCTGGTGTAACGCTCTATTATCTAATACCCCGTGCAGAAGAGGAGATAGATTTGGGAGTCGGAGTCGTAAAATTGTGCTTAAAGCGGAAAAAACAGCGATGCTCTTGAATTAAGTGCAAAAATCAACAAATCTCTAAGAACCCATGACAAATAACCAAGGGCGAATCACAATCGATTAAAATCAGGGCATGATCTTTCAAATTTCCCGTCCCCAAATTCCTGACTGTGCTTGGAAACGTCCCATCGGTCTCGCATGGGACAATCCCTACACCGTTCGCTACGGCAGCAACCTCGACGACGGCCCTTGGCACGGAATGCCTCTAGGCGGTTTGGGTGCGGGTTGTATCGGCCGTTCGCCGCGCGGCGACTTCAACCTCTGGCATCTCGACAGCGGCGAACATACATTCAAAAGTCTCCCAGCCTGTCAGTTTAGTCTATTCGAGCAAGTTGAGGGGAGCGAACCCCAGGCCTATGCGTTGTGTACCGAACCTCCCGCCGATGGGAGTTTATCGCGCTGGCGGTGGTATCCCAAGGAACGAGGAACCTATCACGCCCTCTATCCGCGCAGTTGGTTTGAGTATGAAGGCGTTTTTACAACCGAAGCGATTTGCGAGCAATTTTCTCCCATTTGGGCGGGATGCTACCAGGAATCGAGCTATCCCGTGGCGGTTTTCGAGTGGACGCTGCACAATCCCACCGATCGTCCCATTGTTTTAAGTTTGCTGTTAACTTGGCAAAATACAGTGGGATGGTTTACCAACGCCATTAAGTCGCCCGAGGTGCGGATGCGCGACGACGGCAGTCCGGTGTACGACTATCAACCCCGTTGGGGCGATAGTACGGGGAATTTTAATCAATGGATTACGGATTTTCATCGCGTCGGCTTTTTATTTAATCGCGTCCGCCTCTATGACGAGTTGCAGGAAGGGGAGGGGCAAATGGCGATCGCGACGTTGGCCAACCCCAGTTTGGAGAATTTCTATCTCGGACGCTGGGATCCAACGGGCGATGGCAGCGACGTTTGGGATTATTTTGCCGCCGATGGCAGTTTGGGCGATCGCGAAGATGAAACTCCCGCGTCTCCAGGCGAACAAATTGCGGCGGCGATGGCGGTTCGCTTTACCCTACGACCGGGCAAAACGCGCAAAATTCCCTTTATTTTGACGTGGGATTTCCCGATCGCGGAATTTTCCCAAGGCACGCGCTATTATCGCCGTCATACCGATTTTTTTGCTCGCACGGGCAACAATGCTTGGACGGTGGCGCGTACGGCGTTTAAACACAGCGATGTTTGGCGGGACAAAATCGAAGCATGGCAGTCGCCTATTGTCAAGGAATCCGATTGGCCCAATTGGTTCAAAATGGCCCTTTTCAACGAATTGTATTTACTCGCCGATGGCGGAACGTTGTGGACGGCAGCCACGGAAACCGATCCAATCGGGCAATTTGCTATTCTCGAATGTCTCGATTACCGGTGGTACGAAAGTTTGGACGTAAGATTGTACGGATCTTTTGGGTTGATGCTGTTGTTCCCGCGCTTGGAAAAGGCAGTTATTGAAGCCTTTGCGCGCGCCATTCCCCAGGAAGATTTGACTCCCCGCCTCATCGGTTACGACCGCAGCACGGCTCCGCGCAAACGTTGGGGGGCAACTCCCCACGACTTGGGCGCGCCTAACGAACATCCTTGGGAGAAGACGAACTACACCTGTTACCAAGATTGCAATCAGTGGAAGGATTTACCGTGCGATTTTGTCCTGCAAGTTTATCGCAATTATCAGTTGACGGGGGCTGAGGATACAGAGTTTTTGTGGGAATGTTGGGCGGCAATTGTGGCAACGTTGAATTATGCCAAAGCCTTCGATCTCGATGGCGACGGCATTCCCGAAAATTCCGGCGCGCCCGATCAAACCTTTGACGATTGGCGATTGCAGGGGATTAGTGCTTACTGCGGCGGATTGTGGATTGCGGCGTTAGAGGCGGCGATCGCCGTGGCGCAAATTTTAAAGGATAGTCCGCCTTTTAATCCGCAATTGGCACCGGAAAATCATCCAGAGGACATGGAAAACGCGATCGCAACCTATCAATCCTGGTTGAAGTTAGCGCGTCCCCTTTACCACGAAAAACTTTGGAACGGTCAATTTTATCGTCTCGATAGCGAAAGCGGTTCCCAAATTGTAATGGCGGACCAACTGTGCGGTCAATTTTACGCTCAACTTTTGGGCTTGCCCGATGTTGTCGATGGCCAATTTGTAAAAACTGCTGTTCAAACCATTTATCAATCCTGTTTCCTCAATTTTCATGGGGGAACTTTTGGGGCTGCCAACGGCGTTAAACCCGATGGAACACCAGAAAATCCCGACTCGACTCATCCATTGGAAGTGTGGACGGGGATCAATTTTGGTTTAGGGGCGTTTATGTTGCAATTGGGAATGAAAGAGGAAGCATTTCAACTCGCAGAAGCCGTTGTTAAACAGGTTTATGACAATGGTCTACAGTTCCGAACGCCCGAAGCCATCACTCCTGCTGGCACGTTTCGCGCCAGTCATTACCTGCGCGCAATGGCAATTTGGGCAATGTATTATGTTGCGTCTGGGGAAACGATGGATGAAAATTAGACTTGATAGGTTTAAGGTTTGAGGTTCTAAATGCCCTTCTGCCTTCTGCCTTCTGCCTCCTGCCTTAGTATTAGAAATTCTCAAAAGGTGCGACATCGTGAAAATGAGTATAATCGATAGCGCGATCGCCATTTTCTTTGACTGTTACCACATCGACAAAACGCATATTCCACAAAATATCTTTCGCGTCGTAGGTTTGGCGAGCGTGCATGAGTTCTATGACGCTCTCGTCGAGTCCCTGAAATGTCACAATAATTTGACTGTTTGAATTGGCAAGGGATTCTGCTGTTTGACCAAAAAGCGGACTCTTTTCGTCAATGGGGTGCATCACCATCCAACTGAGCAAGAATAAAGGGGTACTCGAACGAACGAGGTTTAAGTCATAAACTCGACGCAAAGAATGTCCTTCTGGAGTGATTTCGGGTAAAAGAATACGAACATTAACCTCAGCCTCGACAATTAAATTGCTCCGTTGATTTGCCGCGCGGAACATCAATGTTGGGACATTATTATAGGGGCAAATTACAGCATTATTGCTGAACAAAACCCGCGCGGTGGGCTTGGAGAAACGCGCGAACATTAACCCCGTTGCCATTGCTACCCCCAGCAATCCAATAAAAGATTCGATGACGACTAAAGTATTGGTATAAGCCGTTTGGGGATACATCGCCCCGTAGCCAATGGTAACGAGGGTTTGGACGCTGAAAAAGAAGACATCTTTGAAGGAACCGGGTTGAGCGTTGGCGATGCCGTCGCCCCCCAAAAGATAGGCAAAGGCAAAGAGAATATTAACCGCGATGTAACCCAATACCATCAACGCCAGGAGTTGGGGGAAGGGTAGGGTAAATAGGGAATGATATAAATCTCCCCAATGAAAGCGGGAAAAGCAGGTGCGAACAATTTTGGTGTAGCCGTTTTGGATAATGGTTGCTCGGCTTTTTTGGGGGCGACGAGTCTGTTTTGCCATAGTTAGGGCGCGTGCGGGTTGAGATTTAAATAAAATGTCGTTATAGTAGGGGAGGAAATTCATTGCGTTATTGTTGGCAAATGGATTTTCTCTATTCATTTAAATATAGGAAAAAGCGATGAAGGTAAAGGGGTTGTGTAAAGGCGCTTTAGTCGCGGTTCTTGCAAGCAGCGCGATCGCGACAGCAGTAGAACCGAGTCAAGCTTGTTCTTTTCGGACTAAATTTTCTGAAACATCGAAATCTTTGCCGACGTGGGTGGGGTTTGCGGCCCTTAGCGCGATCGCGGGATCTGTTGTGGCTAATGAAATGGGTAAGTCGCGCGCTTCGCAGGATTCTTAGAGGGGATGGGGCTTGAAAGTTTCTCCCGATGGGATTTTTGCGGGGGCTGAAGCTTTTATTACATACCGTCTGCCCGACGGAAATTAACGCCTCCCGAGATCTCGATCTCTGCGCGAGTGGGGAAAACTTGCTCATCGTAAATCGGCTCGAAGAAAGAGGAAATCCAAGTAGTGATATTTGGAATCCCCGCGCGTTCGCGCCGGGGAGGATGTCAAAAAACGGAGGGGACTAAAGTCCCTACTACAGAACCACTGGGACTAAAGTCCCCACTACAGAACCATTGGGACTAAAGTCCCTACTACAGAACCATTGGAGTGTCGATTGTTGTTGCGATCGGCGCTCATTTTTCCTTGAACTCCTCTTTTTAGCCTACTGCATAATCGGTCATGTCACGTCAATTATTAATTATTAATTGATAATCGCGTTCTTGCTAATGTCCGTCGAGCAACCAATACGTCAGCATAGTTCCTTTGCCGCGTACCTCCACGTCTCCTCGCTTCTCAAAGGAAAATTGATGTTTCAGGCGTTCGTAGACAGCGGCAGTGACTTGAATTTTTCCGGCTTCGCTGGTGGACTCCATGCGCGAGGCAATATTAACCGCATCGCCCCAAAGATCGTAGATCATTTTGCTACGACCCATCACGCCCGCGACCACAGAACCCACGTTAATGCCGATGCGCAACTGAAAAGTTTGCCCGGTTTCAAGGTTGAATTGGGCGAGGAAGGTTCGCATTGCCAAGGCCATTTGCGCGATCGCGGCTACGCAATTCTCTCGAGGAACGGGCAATCCTCCCACCACCATATAATTATCGCCAATGGTTTTGATCTTTTCTAAACCAAATTTCTCTGCGAGTCCGTCAAACTCCGAGAAGATCGCGCTCAAAATTTCCACCAGCTCAACCGGCGTTTTACGAGCCGCAAATCCAGTGAATCCAACCAAATCTGCAAACAAAATGCTCGCATCCTCAAAATAATCCGCGATCGGGCTTTCTCCCATTTGCAGTCGCTGGGCGATGGGACGAGGAAGAATATTGAGCAACAAACCTTCGGTTTGAGCTTTTTGTTCGCGCAGCGCCTCCTGCATCCGCTTGCGATCGGTTATATCGGTAACTGTCCCTTCATAGTAGAGAATATTACCCGTTTCATCGCGCACCGCGCGCCCCGTTTCCGCCACCCAAATCGTTGCACCATCCCTGCGATAGGCTAACACCTCAAAATCCGATACACCGTTGGGAGTCTCAGCAGCACTGAGAAACTGCTGACGGTGTTGAGGATGAACGTAAAGTTGTCGAGCAATATCCGCGATCGCATCGATTAATTGAGTAGGAGAGTCATAGCCATAAATCCGCGCGAGGGCGGGATTCGCGCTGAGGAAGCGTCCTTCATAAGTCGATTGAAAGATACCTTCGAGGGAATTTTCAAAAATACTTTGATACTTCTGTTCTGCCCGACGTTGAGCAGCTTCGGCTTGTTTGCGATCGACCAAAAAACTAATTTGACCGGCAATGGTACTCACCAATTCCACCACATGAGGTTTATACGGCGTTACCTGTCGGTGATAGAACATTAAAATTGCATAAACTCGCTCCTGATTGAGAATTGGCACGCCAAAAACCGCTTTCATTTGAGTTGCCGATGCCGCCCGGGGGTGCAGCGAGAGGTCTTCCACCCACTGCGGTTCTCCCGATGTCCAAATTTGCTCGAGTACCTCCAGATTCGTCTCGCCGTGGGGTGCGTTGGGAACCGCAGCAATTTGACAACTCCCGCCGACAAAGTAGACCTCCGGCACTCGTTCGAGGGAAGTACCATCGGCATTAGGTCTCCAGGCCTCAGCGCGTTCGCACTCGAGCATTTGACAGAGCAAACACACCAAGGCCGCGATCGCGCCGGCTACATCCCGAGCGCGCGCAATGGCTTGAGTCGCCATCAGCATCACCGAACTTTCCATTTCCGCCTGTTGGCGCTCTTGAATTTCCAATTGCAGCAGCGCAGAACGCTCCTGCAAGCGCAAATGCGTTTCCACCCGCGCCAACACCTCCACCGCCTCAAACGGTTTCGTAATATAGTCCACGCCCCCAATCTTAAACGCTTTCACTTTATCGAGAGTCGAATCCAACGCACTAATAAAAATCACGGGAATATCGCGCGTCCGTTCGTCCGCCTTCAGCATTTGGCAAACCTGATAGCCGTCCATTTCTGGCATACAAATATCGAGCAAAATCAGATCGGGCAGCGTAAACTGCATCGAGCGCAATGCAAATTGAGGGCTGCGAGTCACGCGAACATCATAACCCCGCCCCGAAAGCATTTCAGCTAGCAAACTCAAGTTGACTGGCATATCGTCAACGACTAAAATCGTTTTTGATGAGGCAAGGGGTTGTTCTAAACTCATGCGGCACAACAATTGAAAATTACGTAGAAATATGAATTAGATAGGAAGTGTTGCTCCTGAAGACAGAAAGCATGGGGAAAGCACTTCAGCACCTCAGCATTTGAATCAAAAAGGTAAACGTTTGCTTTATTTTTATTTCACACCGATTGCGTAAATTAGGAATTCTGAAGGGACTAGGTTTTAAAGAGCGTAGGGGGAACAATCATTGTCGAGAAAGGGAATTGGCATGAAATAGAAGTAGCAAACTTCAAGTCAAGTTGAAACTGACGCTTTGTTATTATCCCCTACCTCCTGAGAGATGCTCCGATGCAGCTTGCCTTCAATGGGAATGGGTTGGCATTTCTGTCAGCGTCAAAAGTTGCTCAAAATCATACTGGCTCGCCAAGTCTGAAAACTTGTCAGCGAGAGAAGGATACTGGGGTTGAATCTCTTCAATTAAGGCTTCGATACGCTTAATTTGACAAGCGAGAAGGGCTTGGCGAAAGTCGGCGACCCACTCGGGCGATAAAGTTGTTGTTTCAATTTTCCTCTCCACCGAGGTTGGATAGGAAGAAAGGTCTACTGGGACGGTTGTTGCGGGGGGAGCGTAACTCACCGGTAAATGCTTGCAGAGCGATTCCAAGATGTGGGAGTCGCTAAAGGGTTTGCGAATGAAGTCGTCGCATCCTGCGGCGATAACCGCAGCTCGATCTTCCTCGAAGGCGCTGGCGGTGACGGCAACAATTTGGGTCATTTGTAGCTGTTCTTCCACGCAACTTCGGAGTTCCCGTTCCTTTTGACGAATTTGACGAGTCGCCTCGTAGCCGTCGAGAATTGGCATTCGGATGTCCATAAAAATAAGGTGAGGTTTCCAGCGTTCCCAGATGGCGATCGCGTCTCGACCATTGCTGGCTTCTTCGAGTTCAAAGTCTAGCGGTTCGAGCAGTTTGAGTAACAGTTGGCGGTTGTACGGTTCGTCATCGACGACGAGAATGCGGTAGTTGGCGCGATCGGTACTAAACAGAATTAACGGACAAGTTGAGATCTGACCTTCGATTTTGCCCCCCATTGCCGGGATAACGGGGATTTGAAACGCGAAGGTCGTCCCCTCACTCTCGCCCAACTCAGCAGGAGGAGGGATAGGGGAAGCAACCGAGGGTTGCCCGCGCGCAGAAGGGGGAATAAACGTTTGTCCGTTGCTGGTAACGCTAATTTCGCCGCCCATCATTTGAACGAATTCCCGACATAGCGTTAGCCCCAAACCCGTTCCTTGTTGGATTTGTTGCCCGGAGGAACTTTGGACGAAGGGTCGAAAGAGTTTGTTGAGTTCTTCAGCAGCAATGCCAACGCCACTGTCTTGAATCTCGAAGTGAATGATTGGTCTTTCGTCATTTGTCATTTGTCCTTCGTCCTTCGTTATTCTTTCTCTCTCCCCACTGTCCGCTGCCCGCTGCCCGCTGTCCGCTGCCCGCTGCCCGCTGCCCGCTGCCCCCACCGATACTCGCAACATCACGTATCCTTGAGTCGTAAACTTCACTGCATTACTTAGTAAATTTATCAGAATTTCACGCAATTTCAATTCATCTGCATAAATATAGCGAGGAACTTCTGGGGAACGCTTGAAGAAAAGCTGTAGTTGCTTTTGTTTAGTTTTGAGGGAAAACATTAAAGTCAGTTCGTCGAGCAGACTGTAGAGGTCAAAATTTTGCTCCTTCAAGGTCATGCGACCCGCTTCGATTTTGGCGAGGTCGAGAATCTGATTAATCAAAGCGAGTAGATGTTCTCCGCTACGACGGATGATTTTCAAATGTTCCTGTTGATTAGGGGTGAGGTTATCGTTGTTATCGAGGAGCTGAGAAAAGCCAAGGATAGCATTGAGAGGAGTGCGTAACTCGTGACTCATGTTGGCCAAAAAGATGCTTTTCGCCCGGTTTGCAGCTTCGGCAGCATCCTTAGCGCCTTGGAGTTCGAGTTCGCTTTGCTTGCGATCGCTAATATCTTGCAGGGTACTCGTAAAGCGCAGAACTTGCTTTTGAGCGTTGCATTCGGCTTGTCCGCGCGCGAGGAAATAACGAACCGTTCCATCGGAGTTGAGACAGCGAAACTCAACTTCGTAGGAGGTTCCGCGCGCGATCGCATTGCGAAAGGCTTGCAAAAGGCGCGATCGATCGTCGGGATGCGCCCTTTGCTTAATTAACTCCCAGCCCGCACTCGGGTCGTCAGGAGTCAAATCCATCAATCGGTACAGTTGTTGGGACCACCAACGCTGGTTTTCTCGCAAATCCCACGACCAACTCCCCAACTTGGCAATCTGCTGTGCCTCGTTGAGAGAGCGCTGGCTGTGCTGGAGTTCTTGCTCGGCTTGTTTTCGGGCAGTGATATCTTGGATTTGTGCAATAAAGTAGAGAGGTTGACTCCGCTCGCCGCGCACCAGAGAAACACTCAGTAAGGCCCACACGATCTCGCCATTTTTATGCCAATACCGTTTTTCGGCATAGAAGTGGGAAATTTCTCCAGCCAAAACGCGCTTAATCTCCCGCACGTTTAATTCTAAATCTTCGGCATAAGTCGTATCGCGAAAGCCCAGCGACAGCAGTTCGGCTTCCGAATAGCCCAACATCCGACACAGCGAAGCATTAACTTGTAAAAACTGTCCCTCCAAAGAAACCAAAGCCATTCCCGTTGCAGCCGTCTCAAACGCACTTTTGAAGCGCTGTTCGTTCTCGATTGCAGCCGCAGTTCGCTCTTGTACTTGCCCCTCGAGGGTGTGACTGTAATCGGTCAGCAATTGCTCGGCGTGCTTGCGATCGCTAATGTCCTGGAAGGCAAATAGCGCATATTCCACCTTGCCCCGTTCGTCGTAAATCGGCGTTCCCCAAGCCTCGAGCGCGATCTCTCGCTCCGGGAACCGAATCTCGGCATCGTCAATGTAGGCGTACTCGCCGCTCAATGCACGAAACAAGGGCAACTCGTCCCACGGATACTCTTGTTGCGTCCCCGCTTTATAGACCTGATACGTTTGAGAAAAATCCTCAGCCGCGAGCGAAAATGCGACTGGAGGGCAAAGACCCATTAGCTCGCAGGCCCTGGAGTTGACGTAGTGCAGTTGATGGTTGCGGTCGATGACCACCGCCGCAACGGGCATCGCTTGCAAAAATTGGGCGAGTCGTTCTTCGCTCTTGTGCAAACCGGCAAATCCCTGTTGAATTTGTGCGGCCATCTCATTAAAGGAATGAGCCAGTTGTGCGAACTCGCCGGTGCGTCGAATGTCCACCCGTTTATCAAACTCCCCCCGCGCGATGTCCTGTACGGCTTCGTTGAGGCGTTCGAGGGGTCGCGCGAGCCAGCGAGCAGTCAAAATTCCCGAAAGCGTCGCTCCCCCCAAAGCAGCCAAACACAGCCAAAAGGTGAGGCGCGCGTTGTCTTCAATTGGACCTGTAAAATCGGATTCCGGGACGACGATAACGGCGAGCCAATCTAGACCGTATTCATCTTGTAGGGGTCGAACTTCGACAAAGTGGCGCTCTCCCTCGAACTTAAATTCGAGTTGTTCGGCGTTGGCAATGCGATCGAAGTTGTTAAAGTGTTCTTCGAGATATCGACCCGTGTTGCGAATCAACGGGTTCTGACTCTCTGTTACTCGCAATCGCCGTACTTTTTCGGAGGCTGAGTTGACAAGAAAAGACTGCTTTTCTGTGGAACTGGCAACGAATAAACCGTTACGCTCCACAATAAAGATTTCCCCTGTTTGACCGATTTCTAAATCAGCGAGAAAGTCTTGAAAGTGACCGAGGCCGAGATTGACTGAGAAAACGCCGATGCGCCGACCGGTTGCAGGGTCGAAAATAGGACGGCTGGCGTTAATGGCTAAATCGGAGTCGTCGCCCAGTAAGAAAATATCGCTCCAAGTGGGCTTCCCGGCTGCAACTGCGGCTTTGTACCACGGTCGAGTCCGCACATCGAAGTTGCGCAGAACGACATCGCGGCGAAGTTTGCGTCCTTCGTTATCGGCATAATCGAGATAGACAATGTCGGGATTGGACGGGTTTGAGGTCAGCGAAAACTTGTTATCTTTGACTCGATCCGCCCCCAGAAAAACGCCTTCTGCGCTGCCGTACATAATTGTGGAGACCGACTCAAATTGCGACAGTTGAGAAAATAAATGTCGGTGCAATGCGGGAAGCTGCTCGCGCTCGAGCTGGTCGAGACGAAGGGCATCGACATTGATGCGATTGATGAGGTGAGGGATTTTCAGGTAAGTGTCGAGATGATGTTCGACGCGCGAGCCAACTTGAGCTGTCAGGCGGTCGGCGATCGCTTCCACGGCTTTTTGCCCGTGCCTAAAGGATAAATATCCAACCAATCCTACGACTCCGGCAACCTGCACGACAAACGGAACGATTAAAATGCCGCGCAGGGGAACCTGGCGGACAATGGGGTTAGCTAAACGCTGATAGAGTTTGACAAACATGGGCGCGCTCTCGATGTGCGTCTGGACTTCGTTCGGTCTCCCGTCAATCTTACCTCTCCCGACTTCGACCCTGTAGTGCGAGACACTTTGGCGTTCAGCGCGATCGCGTCCTTTCAGTTGGGCTTCACTACACCGATTTTTTCCGTATAAATAACTGTAGTTTATCGCAATTATTGGGATAAAAGAAGTGAAAATACAATTTATATTTATGGGTTTGTATTTAAATTGTTGCTAAACGGACTGATGCCTGCACCCGACAATTGCGATGCGATTTTGGGTTCTATGGGGTAGCAATGTGCGAAGAAATCTTAAAAATTTTCTAATTTGTCACCGGCAAGCTGTAACCTATGGCAGATGCTTCCGAGCAAAGAGAGATTAGCAGCAATGGAAGAACACAAGCGAATTGGAATTTTAACCAGTGGGGGCGACTGTGCCGGACTCAATGCTGTCTTGCGAGCTGTTGTCCATCGCGCCATTAATACCTACAGTTGGGAAGTTGTCGGGATTTTGGGTGCGACCTACGGTTTGATGTGTCGCCCTCCGAAAATGATGGAACTGACGTTGCACAACGTCGATCCGCTCCTGACAATGGGAGGAACAATTTTGGGAACGACAAATAAGGGCAATCCTTTTGCTTTTCCTGCTGAAGATGGGACGAAGAGCGATCGCTCTTCGGAGATTATTGAAGGCTATCATCAACTTAGGTTAAATGCCCTAATCGGCATTGGGGGCGATGGAAGTTTGGCAATTTTACGTAAAGTTGCACAGAATGGTGGAATTAATTTAGTCGGTATCCCAAAAACTATTGATAATGATGTTGGAAGTACAGAGCGCTCGATTGGATTTGATACTGCTGTCACTATCGCCACTGAAGCCCTCGATCGCCTTCACTTCACCGCCGCCAGTCACAATCGAGTGATGATTCTCGAAGTGATGGGGCGCGATGCCGGACACATTGCCTTGAATGCAGGTATTGCCGGAGGCGCGCACATTATTCTCATTCCCGAAATTGCCTACTCCCTGGAAAAGGTCTGTCGCCAAATTGAGTATCGCCAAAGTTTAGGCATGAATTACTCGATCGCGATCGTTTCAGAAGCCGTCTGCACCGAAGCGGGAGAAACCGTCACCCAAAATTCGGGAGACGGAGAACGTCGCTTGGGAGGGATCGGTCAATATTTAGCTCGGGAAATTATACAAAGAACCAAAGCAGAAACGCGCGTTACGACCCTGGGACACATCCAACGCGGCGGCATTCCTTCGCCCCACGACCGTTTGCTCGCCTCCTCCTTTGGCGTGGCGGCAGTGGATTTAATTGCCAACGAACAGTACGATCGCATGGTAGCATGGCAAAATCGTGAAACAGTCAGCGTTCCAATCGCGGAGGCTATCAAAGATTACCGAGCGGTGGATCCAACCGACACCCTCGTGAAAACCGCTCGAGGATTGGGGATTTGCTTGGGCGATTGAATAATGAATAGTGAATAATGAATAATGAATAAAGTAGAAATGTGAATTGGGAGGGAGTTTCGGTGAAATGTCCGTACTTGACCTTTAACGAGAAATCGCGGTTTCGGCTTTTATTTCACATTAGATGTGACAAATGACAAATGACAAATGACTAAGAACAAATGACCAACGAACAACCTCAACTCCCACCCACGCGCGCGATCGCAACCAAACCGACGTGGCAAGCCACTAGCGACAGTTGGTTTGAATATCCCATCAAAGCCCATCCCCACCACACCGACTACGGCGGTATGGTTTGGCACGGTTGTTATATTGCCTGGATGGAAGAGGCGCGCGTTGAATGTTTGCGTTCTATTGGCATTGAATTTGCCGATCTCGTCAAAATCGGCTGCGATCTCCCCGTTGTCGAACTGTCGGCGCGCTATCATCAACCCATGCGTTTGGGAAATGAAGCAATTGTTAAAGCTCGCACAAATGGGATGGATGGCGTGCGCATTCACTGGGATTATCAAATCCAATCTCCCCAACCCACTGCGCCGGAACTTTCGCCTTTAATTTATTTAACTGCCCGAGTGACTTTAGTGGCTGTTGACCGAGAAAAGGGAAAGATTTTGCGACAATTGCCACCTTTGGTGAAGGATGCGCTGGTTAAATTGTCCGGTCTTTCGTAGGGTTGAAGGCGATCGCACGCAGCAGTTAATCGAGACGTATTGGTATCAGGAGGAACCCATGCCCAGTTGAAACTGAGCGCGCAAGACATCTTCAATGCCGCCGGTCTGTGAATTGGTATTTTTGAAACCAAAGTGTTTAGCTTAGTTTTCAGTTATTGTTGCTACTATTCTAGCCATCGTCTCGTCCCTTCCAAAGAATATAGCATTTCCGCTCCGAGACGTAAACGGAGATGAGAAATCATCTACTTTTAATAATTCCTCAAGCTCTCTCAAATTCTGAATTCTGACTCCTGAATTCTGTACGTCTCGGAGAGTTTCACATCTCAAACGGAAATGCTATAGATTTGGAGTGGTGGGTTACGGTGCGGAGCGAAAGTTATAGTTTTTTCTCAAAATTTTGCGCACCTAACCCACCCTACGAAATATAAGATTTTACTGCGGTTCAGCGACAGTTCCGCTCGCAATAGGTTATTTCAGTTATTCGTAGGGGCGTTTTATAAAATGCCCCTACATCGCCTCCTCACGATCGCTAAACCAATTTCAAATTGGGATAATTAGCCAGCAGATCGTTAGTGGTGAGGATATCGCCCTCAGCTTGAGGAGTCCAGAGAACTTCAACCGCAAGGAGGCGATCGCTGCCAATTCCACCCAGTTGTTGCAACGCTTGGCGCAAATCGTCGGTGTCGTTAATGGCGGGCAATTTCAACTTATTCGTTGCCCCAACAACGAGGGTAACGAGAATATATTCGCCCCCCTCTTTTTGCAGGTCGCTGGAAAGATCGTTAACGGCAGCCGCGATCGCGTTTTTTCCACTTTCTTCTCGCAGTTGATTGTTATAGTTGGAGAGGGTTTCGGCGCTAAACTTGCTCCGTTCGGCTAAAGCATATTGATTAAACGCCACTTCTGCCGAGTCGAGTCGCGTTTGTTGGGTTTCCGCCGCGCCGTATACCCAATATTCGGGGTGGCGCAACAAGGCCAAAGTTGCCTCTTGAAGCACCGTTGCTCGTCCTTCTGCCGTTCCGGTGTCTGCTTTGAGGGCCAACTCGTTTAACTCGCCTTGTAAGGCGCGCGCCTCTGCCAACAGTCCCACTTGCACCCGCGCAATGCCGACGGTAGGATTGCTGCTGTAGCTGGTTATTTCGCCATCGCTGCTGCCGCCGCGAACCGCATTAACGAGAAAGTTGGCGATCGCAATAAAAATCAAAATTGTAAATAGACTCCCGAACCCGCCGAAACCGAAGAAGGGCAGCAGGAACGGAAAGCCAATACCCCTCCCATAGCCGTAGCCTCCAGGAGAGCGATAGCCGCCCCTTGAAGGCGAGTAAGTTCGGGTGGGGGCGCGAAAAGATCCTCCGCCAATTCTACCGCCACTGCGCGCTGCTAGGGCGTTTCCGGCGTTGCCCAAAACAAAGGCTAGAACTAAGGCAACTAAGCAAAGGGATTTTAAAAAGGGTTTGATTTTTGCAAGCAATCGGTCGTACATGGTCAATTCTGGGGTCTGTAATCAGCTTAAACTATACACTCTAGCAACTTTCGGGCAATTCACGTGGGTTTCGCGCCCTAAGTTTTAAGAATTGTATCTTTCTCTAATTTATCGCAGTCCACAGAATTTGACCGAGAGCTTCAGGCGATCGCGACAGCCGATTAAGATTCAGCGATCGCGGCGGACTGCCGAGCAAAAATCAGTTTGGGATCGAACGCCAGCAAAATCAAATGTCCGACCAAAATCAACAAATCTCTCTCCAGTCCTGCCACCTTTTTTGTATCTTCTAAAAATGCCGGGAGTTGAACGGTCACAATCGCTCCAGCTATAATAAATAACAGAATATAATTTGCGATTTTCCAGTAGCGACCGACAATCAATAAAATACTAGCCACAACTTCCGCAATGCCGGTTATTGGTCCGAGAAAGCCGGGAAGTCCAAATCCAACAAATTTCTCCATTGCCGCCGACCAAAAAATTGCTTTGGGCAGTCCATGATAGATAAAAATTGCCACTAGAGTAATTCGCAAACCCCACAAAGTATAGTGTTGAAATTTGCTAATCGTCAAAAAATCTTTCATTGTAAACTCTCTTAAATACAAAAACTAAAGAGACTGAAATCCTTTCATGATGAGACTTCCTGTGGGTTGTCTCGTATCTGATTCGGGTTCAACGGTAATTAAAACAGAATTTGCATCTTCTAGATTTTCCTGTGAAAATTCAAGGTAAACCATTCCATTTTGGTTGGGAACAAAAGACGCACACCCAACTTTTTTCTTTGGAGAGACAGCCCACAAACGATAGACATTGTTATTGTCCAAGGAATTTAAGTTTTGCACGACCAAGACGGCTTTGTTTTGTTGAGGGACAATAAATAAACTACCCGATGCCGTAGGATCGTCAAGACTCTTAAGAGTCATAAGACGATTATTGGGTTGGCGCAGTAGGGAAATAAGTTCTCGGTTTGGGTTAAACTGCGTTCGGGCTAATTGGTGGCGCAAACGATAGCTATCAATACCGAACCCAAGAGCGACAAAAACCGCGATCGCGCCCACAATCCATCCCAGACGGTTTAGTTTCATATTCCCCCGATCGTCCAGTTCGGTTTGGGGAAAAGAAGATTGAGCTTTTGCTAAAATCTGGTTTCGCAAACGGTCATTTGGCATTTGAGAAGACAACTCGTAGGGCATTAAAGCCAAGGTTGCTTGTAACGACCGGACTTGTTTTGTCAACTGAGGATTGGCTTCTAATTGTTGACGAAGCCACAGGAGTTCTTCTTCGTCTAAATCTCCCAGAACATAGCCTGCTAATAACTCTTCTAAATTATAAGATTCAGGAGTTATACTCATTGTTCTTCCACCAAATGTTGTAAGCCATGTCGCAGTTTGAGCAGCCCTCGACGACACCAAGTTTTAACGGTTCCTAAAGGAAGATTGAGTTTTTCGGCAATCTCAGCTTGACTCAATCCTTCGTAATAAGACAGTTCTAAAACTTGACGTTGGGCGGTTGGCAACTGCTGAAGGGCTTCTCGAACCTGACACATTCTTTCGTCTGCAGAAACTTGCTCCAAGGGGTTACGGGAGCGCTCCCCCGATGCAGAACAGTGGGTTTTTCCCCAGTTTTGGAATAGTTTCCATCTCGAACGTCTTGCACGAAGGCGATCGATGGCTCGCGAACGAGTTAAGGTCATTATATAGGTGTAAAACGAACCTCGCTGGGAACAATAATTAGGGCGAATTTGGAGACCTAAAAAGATTTCTTGGGTTAAATCTTCTGCTTCTTGGGAATTCTCTAACATTCGGCGGGCTAAACGATAAACGAAGAGACCATAGCGGTCGTAGAGAATGCCTAAAGCGATCGCGTCCCCTCCCTTTACCGCCTCAAAGACATCTGCGTCTGTCTGTTGGACGAGGGAGTTATCCAAGTCGGGAGAATGGGGGTAAAACGGATCGGAATGGGTTGGAGTCATCGTTTTGACGGGTAAGTCAGCGCTTATTTCTCCATGCAATAGCGATCGCAGCGACTTCGATTTCCTTTCAACGACCAACCCAAAGTGGCTTTCCACATTGCTGATGCTCCTGTATCATAGTCTTCAAGAGAGTATACGCAGCTCAACTGAATTTGGATTCACTTGATTGACTTATTGACTGTTCGCGGAATTTTTGGCGCGCGATCGCGTTCCTCCCCTTATACTGTTTACTGTTTACTGGTAACTGTTTACTGATTAAGTGCTTATCGCCTCTTTCAAACTCTGACAAAAGGTTTCAATTGCAGCGAGTCCTTCTTCGGGGGTTCCGGTGGCGAGGCGCTTGACAAAGGCGCTTCCAACAATAATTGCATCTGCCCCCCATTCTTTCACCTGTCGCGCTTGTTCTGGTCCGGAAATGCCAAAACCCACGCCAATGGGTTTGTCGGTGACGCTACGCAAGTCGATGAGTAAATCTTTGACGCGATCGCCAACCTGCGATCGCATCCCCGTCACTCCCGTTACGCTGACTAAATAAATGAAGCCTTGGGAATCGCGCGCGATCGCCTCAATTCGCTCTTTGGGACTCGTTGGCGCGACTAACAACGTGACTTCAATCCCCATCTCGGCGGCGGGTTCGAGCAGGGTTTTCGCCTCTTCTAGGGGCAAATCGGGAACGACTAATCCTCGCACCCCTGCGTCGCGAATTTGCTTCAAAAAGCCTTCAATCCCCCGATAGTGAATTGGATTGTAATAGGTAAAAAGGATAATCGGCGCGCTAATTTCACCCTCTACCTCCTTGACAACTTGCAGTACATCTGCTAGCTTAACGCCGCGCTGTAACGCTCGAGTGGCAGCCGCTTGGATTGTGGAACCGTCGGCGAGGGGATCGGAGTAGGGAACGCCCAACTCGATGAGATCGGCTCCCGCTTTATCCAACACGCGCAAGGCTCGAGCCGTTGTTTCTAAATCGGGGTCTCCTGCGGTAATAAAAGGAATGAGCGCGGGTTGAGATTGGGTTTTGAGGGAATGGAAGCGATCGGAAATAGTTGTCATTGGTTATTCGTCATTTGTCATTTATAAACGGATGTCCAAGTTGTGTGCCGCCAACGGATAAAGGGCGGCACAGTTTAATTTGTCATTTGTCATTTGCTTGTGGCTACGAACGAGAAATTGTCTTTTAATTTTTTATTTTTATTTTACACTTAATGCGATCTATAGTATTTTTATTTGAGTTGTAAAATTCTCGCTTCGGAAGAATGGAAAAATGAAAGAATAGAGGAACGCTTTAAGTACAGACATTTTGTAAAACGCCTATACGTTCTTCGCGTCCCCAAGTGTAGTTTGTGATTTTCCGTAGGCAGTTGATTACTGACTTTTATCTCCTGCTCCCTGAACTTCTCCTTCAATTTCCCCTTGCAACTTCGCTAATTCTTCAGCCGTCATTTCCTCCACTCGTTTCTCAAAAACGGCATCTTCGTAAGCATCGCGCTGTTGGTGATAGGTCATTTTGTGCGCGCCTACTCGGAACAGATACGTCGCAACCCAACCCAGTACGCCGCCAACCAGGAGAACCTGACTCCAAATTCCGGCTTGGACGCGATCGAGTCCCGCACCTTGCAGTACCCAATAGCCCAGACCTCCAACGACAAAAATTCCTAAACCAATGCCAATAACATCAATCCGTCGCATTACTTTTATGAGGTGTATGCTACAGTCTTATTTCCAAATCATGCCCGAATTTCGCGACGTTTGGGTCGAAGATTTAAGAATGGACTTAATAAGAGCATTCCTGGAAAGAAAAAGAAGACTAGAAAGTACATAAATCCCCGTTCTAGGGAGCTGGCAATATACCAGCGCTGTTGTAGGTAAAGATAGAGCAATCCGGGGAGGACAAGTAAATAGAGTCCGCTCAGGGTAAGGTAAAGCAGCGGAATCAGAAGCGTGTTGAGGTCGAGGGATGTTAAAAAGTCCATTGCAGCTATTTTTGACTGAGGTTGAAGGTAAGCGGTAGGGATACAGCCGTTGCTATGCTACTACTGTACCACTATTTCCTGTTTCATTCGCTTTGAACCAGGAGCAATTCAAACCAGTTGCCAGTTTTATTGCGTTCTTTCCGGTTATCGGTGCGCTCAGTTTGTTTTACTCTGCCGGATAACTGCATTAAAGGCACATTTTGTCAAGACCTAACTCCCCAACAATCCGATCGCGACTGCGACAAAAAGCTTTCGGGAGGCGACGCGCGATCGCGTCCCCCAGCTTTTTGTGACTAACCTCCCGCAACCGCAGGCACAATACTCACTTCATCCCCATCCTTCAACTGGGTTTCCGTGTTTTGGAGGAAACGAATATCTTCACTGTTAACGTAAAGATTCAAAAAGCGGCGAGGTTTGCCCTCTTCGTCGCAAATGCGAGCCTTAATTCCCGGACAATGAGTTTCTAGGGCATCAATCAATTCGCTGACATTGCTGCCGCTCACTTCGAGGGTCGCCTTGTCATTGGTATACTTCTGAAGAGCGGTCGGAACTAATACTTTTACACTCATAATTGGATGTTGAAAAAGAGATACGTCTAATATAAATTAGTAGGGACGTTTTATAAAATGTCCGTACCTGGAGCGCCTCTATAAAGCAGAAGTGGAGATGTTTGGGTGAAACGTCTGTACCTTGCAACGAAAAATCGCGATCGCTCGATATCTATTTTACATTGAGCGCGAGAACCGAAAATACGTTAAGCGATCGCTCGGCGCACGGCGACGCAAAATCCGCCGCCATGCCTACAAGTTGTTGGTAACTACACGATAACCGGTTCCCAGTCGAGGCGTTCCAGGGTTTGCGCCCGTTCCCAAGCCCGCTCAAAACTGTCGAGTTTGGCTTCAATGGTGAGGGTTTGACCGATCGCATCTTGAACGGCTTCTTGAGTTTTCAAGCCGTTGCCGGTGATGTAAGCGACAGTTGTTTCTTCAGGATCGATTTTACCCGCTTCCACCAATTTTTTGAGAACGGCAATAGTCGTTCCTCCTGCTGTTTCGGTGAAAATCCCTTCGGTTTCCGCCAGCAATTTCATTCCTTCGACAATTTCCGCATCGGTCGCCGATTCAATGGCACCGTTGGTTTTGCGGGCGAGTTCGAGGGCATAGCCGCCATCTGCCGGGTTCCCGATCGCGATCGATTTGGCGATGGTATTGGGTTTGACGGGCGCAACGAAGTCTCGTCCTTCTTTAAAGGCTCGGGCGACGGGAGAACATCCTTCAGCTTGCGCGCCGCTGAACCGCACTGCTTTATCTTCTACCAGACCTACTTTCACAAATTCTTGGAAGCCTTTGTAAATTTTGTTATACAACGAACCGGAGGCAATGGGGGCGACGACGTGGTCGGGCAATTTCCAGCCCAGTTGTTCGGCGACTTCAAAGCCAAGGGTTTTTGAACCTTCGGAGTAGTAGGGACGCAAATTAATGTTGACAAATCCCCATCCGTATGTATTAGCAACTTCCGAACACAAGCGGTTAACTTGGTCGTAGTTGCCTTTAACCGCCATTACCGTGGGGTTGTAGATCAAGGTTCCCAAAACTTTCCCCGCTTCCAAGTCAGCAGGGATAAAGACGCAGCAGTCGAGACCCGCGTGGGCCGCGATCGCCGCCGTCGAGTTGGCGAGGTTGCCGGTACTCGCGCAGGAAACGGTAGAAAAACCCAGTTCTCGCGCGCGGCTGAGGGCGACTGACACTACTCTATCCTTGAAACTCAGCGTCGGCATATTCACCGCGTCGTTTTTGATGTAGAGATTTTTCAGACCCAGGCGACGCGCGAGGCGGTGAGATTTGACCAAAGGAGTCATCCCCGTTCCCACATCAATATAGTTGTCGGTAGCAACGGGGAGGAAGGGACGATAGCGCCAAATGGAGTTAGGACCGGCGGCAATGCTTTCGCGGCTGACTTGGCGGCGGATGAGGTCGTAGTCGTAAACCACTTCCAACGGAGAAAAGGTTTCTTCGCAAACGTATAGCGGGCCGGGTTCGTATTCGATGCCGCCTTCTTTGGATATCAGTTTGGTGAAGGTGGCTGTTGAGGGGGTTGTGTCTGTCGCGATCGCCTGGGTCATCTGTTTTATCTCCATTTCCATCAGTAGTTGCAGATAGTAGCACGCCTTGAAAATCTCGTCAATCAATCCCGACTATTTTAGTCGGGATTAGCTTGGGTACGGAGAATGGCTAGATTTTGCTCGCCTTGGGTCGAGCAGCGCTCACAAGCGTGTATTCAATTCAGTATTTTAACGACAACGAACCCCAAAAAATACTATTTTTACTTTAATGACTAAAAGTCTTTCGATTAACTTTAACTGCGCTTTACCATCTAAATATTGATAACTTAAATTCTGAAAAACTCGAACAATTTCTGCAAAGGAAAAAAGATAAAATAATCAGCTTAATTTCGTAAATCAAATAGACTTGACTCCCTCGCTACTGTAGACACACCCTGACACTTTCAATTTTTTTCATTTCCTTGGTTTTCTTCAACGTAACTTCAACTGTCAACTTCTGAGATATTCCGAACGCTCATTGGCTCGAATGCCGTTATTTTCAGCTATATCTCATTGTTCTCGCTCTCCTGAAGACCTTGCTTTTCGATGGCATTAGGTTCGTCAGTCGCAGATTTATCCGAAAATTCAACAACTTTTTCAGCATTGGCCCAATAGGGAAATAATCGCTTTTTTCCAGGCCAGTTGCGATAAAAATAGAGAACAAGTAAGGGGAATGAAAGCATAGTATATAACATCCCGACCCGCCAAGACGAACTAAGCTGCTCTAAGCTCAGATTTTGGGGAGAACCATTTATTTGTCCCGGTAAAAAACTGACTAAAACAACCGCAGCATTATTTAAAGCGTGAACCGCGATCGGCAGCCAAAGTGTTTTTGTTTTGAGGTAAAGCACTGCCATTGCAATTCCAAATATTGATAAACCGACAACATTAAGATGCAAAATTCCAAAAAGCAGCGAAGAACTAATAATCCCCGCTGTTAGTCCCCACTTTGTTGCCCACCGTTGCAAAATTATTCCCCGAAAAAGAGTTTCTTCGACCACTGGAGCGATAACAACCAAGAGGAGAATGAGAAACGCATTGTAAACCCAGGGAATGGCTGTATCGGAAGCGCCGGACAAGAGATTGTCTTCTAGTAAAGATGCAGCCAAGTCGGGAAAAATGCGAGCAAGAATGGACAGTAATAATTGTCCCGATCCCAAAGAAAACATTAAAATTGGCACAACTAATAAAAGCTGGGAGAGTTCGCGACGGCGGTTGGGACGCTTTCCGAGAAGTTGTGGAAAAATAAGACGCGATCGCCGAATTTGTAGAAAGCACCAAAAAGCCATTAGGCTGTAGAGCCAGAGATTGGAAATGACCAGGAAAAAAATTGGATCGGGATGAGCTAAACTAACTGCTCCCGCGTCAGGATCGCCAAATAGAACGAAAATTGCCCAGGGAATGGAGAGAATCAACAACAGACAGCCCAAACCTAAAATACCAATGGGAATCCACCAAACTATATTTCTTGCCTTAATCTCTAAAAATGGATTTTCGGGACTTGTGGGTGGAGGCGTTTCTAAATTCTCTGAGGGGAGATTTTCTGAACTTTCGGAAGGTGGATTTGCCGAGTTTGGTAGCGCTGGGGTTTCTGAAGGCTCTGGAGATGTATTTTCGGGATTAACCACTGATATTGACTTGAATAAGGGCGTTTCCCTCAAATCTTATAGCATTTTTTTACAAACGTGCGGTTGCTGAGTTTCGGTTAACGCCCAACTGCCGCTATATTGGAGTGAAGAAATCGGAGAATTAGTAGGGATGTTTTATAAAACGTCCCTACCTGGAATGTTGTTCTATACAGCACTCGCGTAACAGAGGATGTAGAGACGTTTCGCCAACCGTCTGTCTAACGAAAAATCGTGCTTTTGGCTTCTAAGCTGTTCGGCTTTTAAACTGCGTTGCCAAATTCTCCGCAAGGCAGAAGGCAGCTATGCTGAGGGCAGAAGTAAATTCCCAATTTAAATGCGCCTCAGCTTATTCCCCATTCAGCATGAATTGAAATTTTCCCAACGGCTACTCAGGGGGGGGAACTTGAGAGCGAAAAATCAATCTCTTTAGTGTTAAGCGACTCATGCCCAAAAATCAAAGCCCACGACTATTATCAACACTATAACACCCGCACAATACTGGCGATGCTGATATTGTCAAGCGCGCTGAAAGAACGAATTTCGTCGATCGCCTGGTTGAAATTGCCTTCGCGGACATCGTGGGTGACGACAACGATTTCAGCGCGTTCTTCTTGAAACCCAATTTGAACCACCGACTCCAGGCTAACTTCGTGCTTTCCGAAACAGGTTCCCAAATGACCGATAACGCCGGGGCGATCGCCGCACAGAAATCGGGCATAATAGCGAGCAACCACAGTTTCCATCGGTGCAACTTGACAGTATTCTTGGTGGGAAAAAGTTAACAGGGGGTTGAGACTGCTGCCCGAGCGAGCGCTTTTGAGAATGCCAACGATGCTGAGAATGTCTGAGACGACGGCACTCGCCGTGGGACCCGCACCTGCCCCCGAACCGAAAAACATCACTTGTCCGATGGGTTCGCCTTCGACGAGGATAGCATTGTACGCGCCGTTAACGTTGGCGAGGGGATGGTTTTTAGGGACGAGGGAGGGATGGACGCGGACTTGGAGAGAAATGTCGGATTCGCTTTGGTATTGTTGGGCGATCGCGAGTAATTTAATGGTAAATCCCAAGCGATCGGCGTAGGAAATATCGGCGGCACTCACCTGACGAATGCCTTCGCAGTGAATGTCTTCCCGTTTGATGCGTCCCCCAAAGGCAAGGGAGGCGAGGATGGCAATTTTATCGGCGGCATCTAACCCATCTACGTCGGCAGTGGGATCGGCTTCGGCGTAGCCCAATTTTTGCGCTTCGGTGAGGACATCGGCAAAATCTGCCCCCGCTTGACTCATTTGGGTGAGAATATAGTTGGTCGTACCGTTGACAATCCCCGTCACGCGGGTGATATGGTTTGCTCCTAATGATTCTTTGAGGGGTTTGATGATGGGGATGCCGCCCCCTACAGCCGCTTCTTGGATGACGTAAACTCCGGCGGTATTGGCTGCGGTATAGATTTCGTCGCCGTGGCGGGCGATGACGGCTTTATTGGCGGTGACGACGTGCTTTCCCGAGGCAATTGCTTTAAGGATAAGCGATCGCGCCGGTTCCAACCCGCCGAGTAATTCGACGACAATTTCGATGTCGGGATCGGTGACAATTGCGTCTAAATCTGCGGTTAAGACGGCGGGGGGAAGTTGAATTTTCCTGGATTTAGAGAGCGATCGCACCCCCACCCGCGCGATTTCGATTTCTTGGACGAGGGGATGTCTGCCTTGGGGATTCAGCAAAATCTCTGCCGTTCCCGTTCCTACCGTTCCCAATCCGAGTATGCCGACTTTAAAGACCACGCTTATTACACCGAATGTATTACTCTGAATGTATTACTCTATTAGCTTAGTTTAATCCCGTCAATTATTTTAGACAGTTTACGTCAAACCCTCTCTCTAAAAGTTGACCCAATTGGCATTGCGATTGTACTTCCCTCTCGATCGAGCAAAGGTTTCTCGCGATCGCAATCCGATTTGTGCTTCGGTCTCCAGTTTACTGCCTGCTGTCTGCTGTCCGTTGTCCATTGCCCACCGTTTACTGTTTTTTACTGTTTACTGCCTCTGGGACGTGGCTTTGTACGAGGACGTTGTTGTGGGTATACACGGCTAAGGGCAAACCTGCGTTATCGCTGATGGTGTTGAGAGCGCGTTCGAGGGTGTAAACGTGATCGAGGAGTTGGACTTGAGTTTTCAGATCGCCCTTGCTTTGGGCATTGGTCGCCGAGGAGCGAACTTGCTGGACGTAGGTGGGGGTGAGAACCACTGAAATTCCCTTGTCGTCGAGGGTGAAGTTACAGACTCTTGTTGTTTTGGTACACAGTTGAGCGAGATCGCTGCGCGCTTGTTGGAGTTTGAGGGTCTTTTTGAGTTGGATTTCGACGCGATTGCTAGCATCTGTGTAGTTTTTTGTCAAGGTTTTCGCCCTTACCCCATCGAATGTCTTTTCCGGCACTTGTTTAATAGTTTCAAGGGCATTGCGCCAATGGTTGACTGCTTCCGAGAGTTGGTTGGCTGCCTCGGCGGCTTTGGCTTTTTCCGCGAGGCTGACAGCGCGGTCGTAGGTATTGCGAGCAAAAACTTCTTGACTAATGCGATCGCGCGCCGTTGCCACTTGAGGCAAATACAACCGTAACATTTCGCGAGCTTCGGGATAAGAGGTGGTAAATTTAGGGATTTCCCGCAAGCGACTCGTCACCTGTTCCCACATTTTTTCCACCAGGCGCAAATCTTCGAGAGATTCTGCCAGAGAGTAGCGAACTTCTGCGGTTTTCACCATTTCGCGCGCCGCCTCTAAATGACCTCGGGCTTCCTGTTCGGTTTCCAAAGCACGCGCAACAACGCGCTCATTGCGGCGATAGGAGCGAACTTTCTCAGCGGCAAAATCCGAAAACTCGCTTTGGGGGTCGAGGCTTGAGAGGGAGGCAATTGCGTCGCGCCAAAGGGTCTGTGCTTGTTCCCAGCGTTCTGTGGGTAGGGGGGGATTTTGCGTTGCATTACCCGCCCGAGCGCCCCTTTGGAGACCCTCAACCAAAATGTCCAATTCCGCCGCCGTTTTCTCATAGCGCGCGAGCCAACGTTGGGCCTCGCCGCGATGTCCCGACCACGGTGGAATCGAGCGCAAAATCCCAACTGCGCGGTCGAGTTGCGATCGCGCGGCGAAAATAGCTTGACCCGAAGGCGGCGCTTGGAGAGTATCGAGGGAGGCTTCGGCTAACTCCCGCGCGACGGGAATTTCTCGACAGGGACCAAGGACGCAGGGACGACTCAATACGTACAAACTGACGCAGAAAACCAATGCACTCAATCCCGTCCCCGCCATTACCAACGGCAGCCATTTGCGAGACAACCCAGAGCGCTCGGTTTGGCTCCAGTCCGGGTCAAAGTCCTCGGTTTCGGGAGCATCTTCGGCAACGCTCAACGGCAGTTTTTCGAGACTTTCCTCCATCAAATCTGGGACAGGCGCAGCGCGATCGGGCCGAACTTTGGCAATATGAAAAGCGTAGGGTTGTTGTTGCCCCTGCATTCTCAAATACATCAAACCGGTACATTCCTCCGTTGGTTGCGATTCCCCGAGCAATTGCTCGAACAAGCGAAAGGCCTGATGGGGATAGGCTAAAACCGGCGGATGGTGTTCGACCAACACCACAAGCGTCTCTTCGCGAAGATAGCAGCGCGCTTGTAGAGGAGCCATTTGAGGGAAGCGTTCTTGGAGTTGTTGTTGGCACAACTGTTCCAAGGCTTGGAGATTGAGAGGAGGGGTCGCTGTTTTCTGCATAACAACAACAAGGGTTTTGCTGTAGTAGGTTAGTTTAAGAGCTTTTTCGCCACTTGAATTAAAACATCAAGTATAGAGGGATTTCGCAAAATTACAAATCAAGGTGATGGATTTACTGGAGTACCAGGCTAAAGAGTTATTTCGAGAGGTGGGAATTCCCATTTTGGCTTCTGAGTATATTGACGACCCCAGGCAGGTTCGGCGGCTCCAGCTTCCGTATCCGTTGGTTCTTAAATCGCAGGTAAGAGCAGTCGAGCGGGCAAAGGCTGGCGGGATTCGCTTTGTTGAGAATACCATCGATGCGATCGCGGCGGCGCGCGCAATTTTTAGTTTGCCGATTTTAGGGGAATACCCTCGAGTGCTGCTGGCTGAAACGCGCTACGAAGCCCAGCAGGAATTATTTTTAGCGATCGCGTTGGATTATCAACTCCAACGCCCGGTGCTGTTGGGGTCGCTGGCTGACAATTTGAGGGGCAAAACTCGCGGCGACCGCCTGAAAACGGTGGTAGTGGAAGAGGAATTTTCGCCGTTTTACGCGCGACGGCTGGCAATCGCGATGGGTTTGAAAAACGGGACGGTCAAATCGGTCTCCGCGGTGCTGGTCAAAATGTACCATCTATTTATTTCCAAGGATCTCGATCGCATTGAAATTAATCCTTTGGGCGTAAGCGCCCGAGGCGAAGTGATGGCTCTCGACGGCAAAATTACCGTCAATGACGAGGCGTTGAGCAGACATCCAGATTTGCTCGCTTTTACTGCTTCTGAATACGCCGTCCCGGAGCAGAAATTTGCCCTTAATACCATCGAATGCCGTCCCTGTTGGATTGATGAAGGAGGCGAAATTGGCATTTTATGCAACGGCATCGGGTTGGGGATGGCCACCTGGGATTTATTAGTACAAGAAAAGGGCAAACCCGCCTGTTTGTGGGCCATTGCCACCGAACGCGGCGGAACTCTGTTATCGACGGAGGACTGGCTAGATTCCTTTGAGCAGGGCTTAGCGCAATTAGCCGCTCGACCCCAAATTAAGGCGATCCTGGTTCATATTCTCTGTCATTCTGCGGCAGCCGAACGCCTCGCGCGCGCCATCGCCGATGCTCTTTTACCGGAAAACAGTTTGACCCCCGGCGGACGGCCCCGCGCCAAACCCCTGCCTCCCATCGTTGCCTGTTTGGTCGGCGGCGACCTCGAAGCAATTCAATCCCAATTTGGCGAATTGCCCGTCTATTGGACCGACCGCTTAGATGCCGCCGTACAAAGCGCGCTGACTCTTTGTTAACTTTATGTTAATTTAAGATTGAGTTGGCACGGAAATTGAAGCGCGATCGCGATCGTCGGTTGAATTGGAGTTGTTTTTATCGAGCCCGATTCCAATTTCGCGGTCTATCGTTACAATATCGGGTTTATTCGTTTTCATCTATCGATTTGCTTGCTATGTTTTTTAAGCCCAACAGCCTCGTTTTAGTTCAGGGAATTACGACTCCCCTCGGTCGGCATAGTGCGGCGGCGATGAAAGCGTACCGAATGAATGTAGTTGCCGGGACGAGCGTTTCGACCCAAGAGAAGGCGATCGCAGATATTCCCGTCTACCCCCTTGTCGAACAGGCGGTTGATGCGATTGGCCCCCTCGAAACAAGTGCAATTTGCGTCGAACCCTACGCTGTCCTCGATGCAGCCTTGGAAGCCATTGCTTCGGGACTGCGCCAACTCATTCTCGTTACCCGAGGCGTTCCCCCCCTCGATATGCTGCGTTTGTTGGAAAAGGCTCGAGGGACTGATACTCTCATTCTCGGACCTGGGAGTGCGGGTTTAATTATTCCAGAGCAGGTTTTGCTCGGCGCAATTGAAACGCAATTTTACAGTTCTGGCAATATTGCTCTCATTGGTCGCACGGATAATTTGCTCGATGAGGTTGCTTGGGAGTTGACCAGAGCAAACTTTGGACAGTCGATGGCGGTGAATTTGGGAACGGGGGAAATTGCAGGGTCGAGTTTCGAGACGTGGCTGCCGATTTTAGAGGAAGACGAAAAGACCGACGCGATCGTCATTGTAGAGCAAAATTTGCGAGGGGGGAGTTCGAGCGCGATCGAATTCGTTAGAGAGGACATTAGCAAACCCGTTGTTGCCTACATCGCGGGCTGCCAAATCCCCCAGCAACAATATTTGGGAAAAACTGGCTTAATCTTAAGTGGTTGGCATCAAAGTTTAGGGCAAGATTTAACGGTAGAGGCGCGGGTAACAACGTTTAAAAAAGCAAAAATTCCTGTTGTTAACCGCTCCTGCCAAATTCCCAATGCACTCAAAAAAGCTCTACGTCGAAAGGCATCTCAGCCTGGGAAGGCGACTTGAATTTCTTCAAGAGCAGAGCAACGAGAGATAGTTGTTTCGATGAAAATGGCTAAACTTCTTTCCAATTTTCCTATTGAGCGGTAAGCTTAAAACATCAAATTTTCCAAAATCAACGAGCGATGTTCGATCGAAAAGCCTTAACCCGCAAAAATGATTTCCTTGCCCAACTCGATGTGACAATCGAGCAGCATCATTTGCTGAAACATCCCTTTTACCAACTGTGGAACGAAGGCAAGTTGTCCTTGACAAGTTTGCAGGAATATGCAAAAGAATACTACCACCAAGTTCATAACTTTCCCACCTATGTCAGTGCCACTCATGCGGCCTGCGACGACATCGAGATTCGTCAAATGCTCTTAGAGAATTTGATTGAAGAGGAACGGGGAAGCGCGCATCATCCAGAACTTTGGTTGCGTTTTGCCGAAGGGTTGGGAGTCGATCGCGCTTCAGTTCGCGATCGCGACTACCACGAGAAAACCCGACAGTCAGTGCGCGTTCTCAAAAACTTAGCGCGGAGTGAAAACCCCGCACGCGGACTCGCTGCCCTTTACGCTTACGAATCTCAAATTCCCGAAGTATCCACCACAAAAATTGCAGGCTTAAAGCAATATTACGGAATCGACTCGGAAAAAGCACTTTCCTTCTTTAAAGTACACGAACAAGCCGATGAAATTCACAGCCAAATGACGCGAGAAGCACTGGTCGAGCTTTGTGAAACTGACGAGCAAGAACAACAAGCACTTTCAGCTATTGAGGAAGCTGTCGCCGCGCTGAACTTATTACTCGATGGGGTTTACGAAGCCTATTGCTAATTGTTAGTTGGCAATAGTGGGTTAACGTCAAAAAAAGAGAACCCTTCAGAAATGTTCATCTGAAGGGTTCTCTTTTTTATAATTAACCTGGCACCCAGCTATTGTCCCAGTCAGTGACCCAACCAGTATCTTCACCGCTACAGCGTTTCA